>JBJFDD010000072.1:0-2824 GCA_051889815.1 Candidatus Cryptobacteroides sp.
GTTGTGCGTACTGAACGGTTCGATAATGTTTACTGCCGAACTGATGAAGAGGCTCACTTTCAACTGCGAGCTGGTGTCGATAAAACTCTCTTCCTACGAGGGCACCCGATCAACCGGGAAAACCCGTCAGGTGATGGGAATGACTGGCAGTGTCGAAGGACGGAGGGTAATCATTGTCGAGGATATTGTAGACACCGGTACCACAATCACCGACCTCGTGGGTATACTCAAGGAGAAGGGGGCGGCCCAGACAAAGGTGTGCACCATGCTTCTCAAACCGGAAATCTACTCCAAAGATCTTAAGCTTGATTATGTTGCCATGGAAATCCCGAACGATTTCATCGTCGGTTTCGGACTGGACTATGACGAAATAGGAAGAAATCTCAAAGACATTTACGTATTGGATTCAAAATGAAGTATTTTATTCTTTTCGGCCCTCCGGGGGCCGGCAAAGGCACCCAGGCAGCAGCCATGGTGGAGAACTATAATCTCCTCCACATCTCGACGGGCGCCCTCCTCAGGGAGGAAATTGCAAAAGGAACTGAATTGGGATTGAAAGCCAAGGCTCTCATCGATGACGGGCAACTGGTCCCGGATGAGGTCGTCGAAGGCATGATTGAGAACACTTTCAAGACCGCGAAGGGAGTGGAAGGCTTCCTGCTGGACGGTTTTCCAAGAACAATAGCCCAGGCAGAGGCACTTGACAAGATGCTCCAGAAGAACGGAGAGGAAGTCACTTCGGTGATTTCCATCATGATCCCTGACGAAATGATCCGTGAGCGGATCAAGCATAGGGCAAGCATAGAAGGACGTGCGGACGATGCTTCCGACGAAACCATTTCCAACAGAATAGCCACCTACCACGCCAAGACGGAGCCGCTTGTAGGTTTCTACAGGAAATGCGGCAAGTACCGCGAAATCGACGGTACCGGTTCCATTGAGGAAGTCCGTTCCGGGATTGCCTCACTGATGGAAACTCTCTAGGCGTTCCGGAGGCTTTCCATCATCCTGTCAGACAGCTAGAAGTATCATCAACTGCGCGACAAGCACCCTCATGAACATTGTGAGCGGATAGACTGTCGCGTAGTTCAGAGATACGTATTTGCTGCCATAGGAGTTCTGGGCAAAGGCCAGAACCGGAGGATTGGTGGTACCTCCGGCAAGGAGGCCACAAATCTGGAAGAAGTTCAGTTTGAACACATAGCGTGAGAGAATGGCAATGAGAAGGGTAGGTACGAGAGTAATGATTGCTCCGTAGGCTATCCACCACCAGCCGCCATTCACCAGCGAGGAGACGAAAGTTTCTCCGGCGCCGAGTCCGACTGAAGCCAGGAAGAAGGAAATGCCGATTTCGCGTATCATCATATTAGCACTCATCGTTGTATAGGTGGTGATGTGCGCACGCGGGCCAAAGCAGCTGAGCAGGATTGCAATGATGAGCGGTCCTCCGGCAAGCCCAAGCTTGATTGGCTGAGGGATGCCGGGCAAGGTAATGGGAATCGAGCCGAAGACAACTCCAAGGGTAATACCGAGGAATATCGGGAGAAGGTTCGGCCGGTCGAGAGCAGAAGCCTTGTTGCCTACCATCTCGGCAATTGCATTTATTCCCTCATTGTCTCCGACAACCTGGAGATAATCACCGACTTGCACTCTCAGGTCAGGAGCAGCAACCAGTTCGACTCCGGAACGGACGACCCTGGTGACGGTCACGGCATAATGGCATTTGAGAAGAATCTCGCTAAGTTTCTTTCCAGTAAGACTGCTCTTTGTGATACCGAGCCTCTTGAGCTGGGGAACTGATTTCTTTCCCTTGAGCCAGTCGTTCAGATGCATCGGGACTTCCGAACCGAAAATGATGCGGATGGAATCGACATATTTCTGTGTCGTAACAATCAGGACCTTGTCATCAGATTGCAGGATAGTATCGTGATTCGGGACAAATTCCTCGCCGTCCCTCATTATCCGGGAAACTACCATCTCATTCCTAAGTTCCTCACTGAGCACATCACCCAGGGGCTTGCCGACAACTGCAGGATTGGTAACGGCGCAATGCATCCTGCGCGGCGCTCCTTCAGACGAATTCTGAGCCTCTATCGCGCTGGTTTCCTTGTCGATATCCACCTTGAATGCAGCCTTGAGAATTATCATGAGAGCCAGGATTCCGATGACTCCGAAAGGATAGGCTACCGCATAGGCAGAAGCCAGGGCGGAGGTATCTGCCGGACTTCCTCCGGAATCGAGCAGGGTCTGCTGGGCGGCACCCAGGCCCGGAGTGTTGGTCACAGCCCCGGACATCACTCCGACCATCGTCTGAAGGCTCTCGCCTGTGACAAGATGGATGATGAATGCAGTAAGACCGGAACAGAGAACCAGAGCCACCGCAAGCAGGTTCAGCGTCACACCCCCGTTCTTGAATGAAGAGAAGAAACCCGGGCCGACCTGGAGTCCTATTGAATATACAAACAGAATCAGTCCGAAGTCTTTCATGAAACTCAGGACCTTGGGATCAGGCACAAGACCGAAGTGTCCCATCAGGATTCCTATGAACAGAATCCAGGTCGAGCCGATTGTAATTCCTTTTATATTGATTTTTGCGAGGTAGAGGCCTATTGTAATTGCAATAGCGAAAAGAAGAATGGAGAATGCAGTTCCGCTAATCATATTCTCAGGTATTAAGTTTTCGGGCTGCAAAGTTATTCAAAGAATTCAAAAAAAGAAGAAAAAAATTGAAGACCTTTCCCGTAAATGCCTTGTGGGCGCAAATTATGGCATTGAAGGTCGAAAAGATTCACTATCTTTGCAGTCAAACGTGGAAATGCCTATG
>JBJFDD010000073.1:0-10386 GCA_051889815.1 Candidatus Cryptobacteroides sp.
TCTGTCTTGACATCGTGGTAACTGACTTGCAGGTCTATTCCGTCAGGTAGTCCAAGCAGAAACGGACTGTGCCTGCCGGGCATTCCGGGATGTTCATAACTTTTTCGCCCGGTCGGCTTTGTCGGGAGGGGCTTTTTCGGTATCTTTGTGCTCCTAACCTTTTGTCCCATGTCGTTCGTCCACCTTCATGTCCACACGCAGTATTCCATTCTTGATGGCCTGTCATCAATTGATGCTCTTTTCAAAAGGGCAGAGGAACTCGGCATGCCCGCCCTTGCCATCACTGACCACGGCAACATGTACGGAGTCAAGGAGTTCTTCAAGTTTGCCGGAAAGCACGTGGACAAGGCGACAGGGCACTACAAGGTCAAGCCGATAATCGGCTGCGAGGTCTATGTCACCAGGCACTACGACCACCACCTCAAGGACAACGACCACCGCGGCTACTACCATCTCATCCTCCTGGCCAAGAACTACGAAGGCTACAGGAACCTGATGAAGATTGTCTCGACCGCCCACACCGAGGGTCTCTACTACGGCAAGCCCCGGGTCAGCCATGAGGTGATCGAGCAGTACCACGAGAACCTTGTCTGCAGCTCCGCCTGCCTTGCGGGAGAGATTCCGAGATTCATCCTTGCCGGCGACCTTGAGGCCGCACGGGAGGCCATCCGCTGGCACAAGAACCTGTTCGGGGACGACTACTACCTTGAGGTGATGCTCCACAAGACCGAGGTTCCGAGGCTGTCCCTCGACCTCTATGAGCAGCAGAAGAAGGTCAATGAGGAGATCTTCAACCTCTCCCAGGAGATGGGGGTCAAGGTCATCGCTACCAATGACGTGCATTTCGTGGACCGGGAGGACGGTCCGGCTCACGACCACCTCATCTGTCTCAACACCGGCAAGTACATCGATGAGGAGGACCGTCTCCACTACACCCAGCAGGAGTATCTCAAGAGTGAAGAGGAGATGCTGGCCCTCTTTCCGGACCACCCGGAGGTCATCTCGAACACCGTCGAGGTCGCCGGAAAGATCAGCGAGTACAGCATCGACAGGGACCACGTCCTCCCGAAATTCGAGATTGACCAGGCCTTCCTTGCCGACATAGACACCTATCTCGAAAAATACAGGAGCGTCATAGACGAAGGCCGATGCGACAAGAAAGGCAATTACCGTGGCGACGAGTTCTGTCGCTCGGTAGCCTTCCTCTGTCACCTGACTTATCAGGGAGCACGGAAGCGCTACGGTGATACCCTCAACGATGAACAGTCCGAGAGACTGGATTTCGAGCTGAAGACCATCTGCAGGATGGGTTTCCCGGACTACTTCCTGATTGTGCAGGACTACATTGCTGCTTCTAGGGCAGCCGGATCCATGGTCGGTCCGGGACGAGGTTCGGCTGCCGGTTCGGCCGTGGCCTACTGTCTGGGCATCACAAACATCGACCCTATCCGCTACAACCTGCTGTTCGAGCGTTTCCTCAATCCTGACCGAATCTCGATGCCGGATATCGATGTCGACTTCGAGGACCTCCCGAAGGCCCACAAGTACGTTGAGGATACCTACGGCAAGGACCACGTCTCAAGGGTCATCACCTTCGGCACGATGCTCGCGAAGGGCGCCATCAAGGACGTGGCGAGAGTCAACCGTCTGCCGCTTTCGGAATCGGACCGTCTTTCCAAGATGGTTCCCGACCACCTGTCGGAGAAAGTGGAGAAGGAGTACCCTTTCAATCCGAAATTCGACGAGCTCCGGCCCGGCTTCAAGTCCTGCGAAAAACAGGTCGAAGTCGACGACCCGGACAATCCCGGTGGCAAGAAGACCGTAGTCAAGATGTTCCAGAAGGGTTTCGAGGATGTCGATGTGAAGATTACCCTGAAGAACTGTTACCGCCTCGTTCCGGAATTCATCGACGAGCTCCAGAACGGTACTCCCGAGGTGAAGAACGTTCTTCACTTTGCGCAGAAGCTTGAAGGTTGCATCCGTCAGGTCGGAATGCACGCCTGCGCCACCATCATCGGCCGTGGCAATCTGACCGACTCCATCCCGATCTGTCTGTCGGTGGACAAGGAGACCGGAGAAAATGTCTGGACCTCCCAGTATGACGGTCACTACATCGAAGATGTCGGAATGCTGAAGATGGACTTCCTGGGATTGAACACCCTCACCATCATCCACAACTGTCTTGACATGATCGAGAAGCGTTTCGGCAAGAAAATCGACATCGAGGCCATCCCGATAGACGACAAGCCGACCTACGAGAACATCTACAGCCGCGGTGACACCAAGAGCGTCTTCCAGTTCGAGTCGCCGGGAATGATGAAACATCTCCAGGCCCTCCATCCGGAGCGTTTCGAGGACCTGATTGCGATGAACGCGCTCTACCGTCCGGGACCGATGGACTATATTCCTTCATTCATCGCCAGGAAGCTCGGCAATGAGCCTATAGTCTATGATCTTCCGGAGATGGAGGAATATCTTGCCGAGACCTACGGCATCACTGTCTATCAGGAGCAGGTGATGCTTCTGAGCCGCAAGCTTGCGAATTTCACCAAGGGCGAGGCTGACAAGCTCCGCAAGGCGATGGGCAAGAAGCAGATTGCAGTGATGATGGAACTCAAGGAAAAGTTCATGACCAACGGAGTGGCGAACGGCCATCCGGAGAAAGTCCTGGACAAGATCTGGAAGGACTGGGAGAAGTTCGCACAGTACGCCTTCAACAAGTCCCACGCAACCTGCTACGCCTGGGTTTCCTACCAGACCGGCTGGCTGAAGTGCCACTATCCGGCCGAGTTCCAGGCAGCCAACCTTTCCTGCAACCTCTCCAACATGGCGGAGATCAAGGAAATCCTTGCCGACTGCAAAGCGCACAAGCTGAAGGTCCTCAATCCCGATGTCAACGAGTCCGACGTGCAGTTCTCAGTCAATTCCGAAGGCAACATCCGTTTCGGCCTCAAGGGAATCCGCGGTTTCGGAAGCAATGTCGCCGACGCCATCATCTCCTGCCGGGAGAGCGGCGGTCCATTTGCCGACATCTTCGATTTCGTTGAGAGGATGGCGGGAATCATCAACAGGAAGGCTCTTGAATGCCTGGTGTATTCCGGAGGCTTCGACTCGTTCGGCATAGAGCGCAAGCAGTTCTTCATGCCTTGCCAGAACGGAAGTCCTTTCATCGAAGAACTTGCCCGCTACGCGACCCTCTATGGCCAGGATGCGGCCAATTCCACTGTCTCTCTCTTCGGAGAGGTTGAGGAACTGAAGCCTGTCCGCCCGGAGGTCCCTGCGATGATCGGAGACCCCGACCCGCTTGAAATGCTCCAGAAGGAGAAGGAATATGTCGGGATGTACATTTCTTCCCACCCGCTGGACAAATACTCGTTCGAGATTGAGAATTTCACCAATTGTACCCTCTCTGACCTGCCCGGCAGGATAGCTGAGTGCGAGGCTTCAAGGAAGAAGATGAAAGTCCGGATTGCCGGCCTGGTCACTTCTGTCGAGAACCGTGTCACCAAGACCGGGAAACCTTTCTCCAAGACTGTTCTGGAGGACTACAGCGGAACTTATGAACTGGCGCTTTTCAGCAACGACCACGAAAAGTTCATGAGTTACCTGAGCCCTCACAACGAACTTTTCATCGAAGGGGACATTGAAGAAAAGTACTTCGTCAAGCCAGAAGACAGGGCCCAGGGAAAGACTTCTCCATATTCATTGAAAGTGAAGAACATTACCCTGATGGGCAATGTCGCCGACCAGATGGTTTCCTCTCTGGTGATAAGGATTGAGACGCCTCAGCTCCAGGAAAGCCTGACGTCCAGGCTGCTCTCCCTGGTCGCTTCCAACAAGGGAAAGACTCCTCTGAAAATCCTCCTCTACGACCCTCAGACGAAGTACAACATCAATTTCCACTCGAAAAAGTACACCGTAGGGGTGACCTCCGAACTTGTCAGTTCGTTGAAGTTGATGGGTATCAGATGTGAAGTTGAATGCAGGAAGTAGGACTCAATCATTGAGCGCTCCCGCAACGATATTGGCCACTCTTGCCCTGAGGCGTCCGACACTTCCCTTGTCGGTCGGATGGACCCTGTGGGCCAGGATGATGATTGCCAGGTCATTGTCCAGGTCCATCACAATGGAAGGCCCTGTGTAGCCTGTGTGCATGAAGGAATTGTCCCGGCTGAGAAGGTCTCCTTTCGGACCGGAATGCGTACTGCTGCAGTCCCAGCCCAGCGCCCTTCCCACGGAAGGATTGTTCTCCTTCGGCACGGTGAACATCGTACTGACTGTTGCCGGTGACAGGATTCTCCTCCCTCCGATTGTACCTCCGTTCAGGAGACAGGCGGCTATCCTGCACAGGTCCCCGGCATCGGAGAAGACTCCGGCATTGCCCGAATTGCCGCCGTTGCAGCGTCTTGCAAGCGGGTCGTGCACGGCTGCTGCCAGCGGGAGCCCGTCCCCCTGGACCTCGGTAGGAGCACAGAGCCCGGCAAGGGCCTGTGCATCAGCGCACGAAGGCTTTCCATCCAGCGGGAAATAGCAGGTGTGCTTCAGGTCGAGGGCATCGAATATGTTCTTTTGCGCGTAGTCGCACAATCTTTCCCCGGTGACTTTCTGTAGAATGTGCTGAAGGGTGATGAAGTTCAGGCAGGAGTACATGAAATCCGTGCCCGGACGGAAATTCCGTCCCGCCTCCGTGGCGATGACCCTCATCAGGGAATCCTGGCAGTTCTCCCCGAACCGCTCCAACATATTCCTGACAGAAACGTACGGGTCGATTCCTGAAGAATGCGTCAGCAGGTCCCTGACGGTGATTTCCACCTTCTCCCCGGTTCCGGGGTCTGTCCACGGCCTGAAATCCGGGATGTAGAGGGACACGTTGTCAGTCAGGCGGACCTTACCCTGCTCGACCAGCTGCATGAAGGAAAGGGTTGTCCCGACGCATTTGCTGCAGGAGGCAAGGTCGAACATCGTTTCTGTTGTCATCGGCCGGACTTCGGGTACTGTGGAACTGTTGCCAAAGGCTTCCAGATAGGCAATTTTCCCGTGACGGACTACGGCAAGGACCCCGCCGGGGATGGTCCCTTCGGCGATTGCCTCCTCCATGGCCTCACCTGCCTGCTGCAGTTTTGATGAACTCAATCCCACTGATTCGGGAGTGACCTTGTCAAGTTCTCCGGTGCTCACCTTCTGTATGCCGTATCCGGCAAACAGGACTATTCCGGCAAGGAATGCTGCAAAATGCTTCATGGTCCTTCTTTTCTGTTTCCGCCCTAGAAGACCAGGATCGCCGACACCGGATAATGGTCGGAGATGAATGTCCTCTTGTTGTACGGTTTGGTGATGGTCTGGTACTCGGCGCAGCTGCTGAACCCGCTGAAGAAGATGTGGTCAATGATGGACTCCTTGTCTTTGCCCCAACCGTTGAAGGTGTTGTGCCTGTCGGTCTTGAAGGCTACGTCACGGGTGTTTTTCATCTTCTTCTTGAGATCATCGAACTCGGGCCTGTCGGCTTCCATGTTGAAATCGCCGGTGAGGACCATCGGGTAGCCTTTCGGATTCATCCTGCCGATATACTCAACAATGAGTGCGAGGCCGTTCTTCCTTGCCTCCCAACCCACATGGTCGAGATGGGTGTTGACATAGAAGAACTTTCTGCCGGTCTTCTTGTCCTTCATCAGGGCCCAGGTGGCAGTGCGCCTGCAGGCTGCGTCCCAACCGATTGAAGGCTCGTCCGGAGTCCCGGAAAGCCAGAAAGTGCCCCATTTCAGCATCGAGACGGTCTTTTTGTTCCAGAAGATTGCCATGATTTCCCCGGACTTTTTCCCGTCGTCGCGAGGCACTCCAACACCTTTGTAGTCAACCAGGATCTCATCCATGTACTTGAACTGTTCCGGAAGGGCTTCCTGGAGGCCGAAGATGTCCGGCTTCTGGTCGTCAATCATCATTGCCGATGCAGGGTAGCGGTACTGCCACGAGTTGGTGCCATCGTTGGCACTTCCCACCCTGATGTTGTAGGATATGACCTTCAGGCCCTTGTCCTTGCCGTTTCTGGCCTGTACCCCGGCAGGGATGAGGGTAAGTGCCGCAATGAGGAGAAGAATGTACTTTTTCATATTCAGAAGCAAAAAACCTTAAAGTGCAAAAATAGAAATTCGCGCCCTTGTAAGCAAATAATGTTTTTTGTGCTATTTTTGTCTCCGGAACATCACTCCGTAGAATCAAAAGCCAAGCGAAATGCCAGAAGGAACTTTCAGTGAATATGGGAAAATCGAAGCCATCAGGCTCCTCTTCGAGGGCAGCGGCTTCAGCTTCGCAGACAGGATTTCTTTTTCTCCTTCTGCGGGAAGCATCGTACACAATGCATCAAGGGTTTTCATCGAGGGAATGGATTTCGACCTCACATATTTCCCCCTCAAGCACCTTGGCTACAAATGCGTGGTGGCTGCCACCGGGGAACTTTACGCTTCCCTTGCCCATCCGCGCCTGCTTTCGGTAAGGCTCGGAATATCTGCCAAGCTGGATTTCGGTCAGGTCAAGGAAATCTGGAGCGGAGCCTCATCGGCGGCCAGGGAACACGGCTATTCATCGGTTGATCTCGACCTTGTGCCGTCCCCGAACGGGCTCACTGTCAGCGTCTGCGCCACAGGCGAGGAACTCAAGCTCACCCACGGCAGGAGGCTGGCTCCGCGCAGCATGGACCTTCTCTGCGTGTCGGGAAGTCTCGGAGCTGCCTATCTCGGGCAGCAGATTCTCGAAAGGGAGAAACGCAATTTTGCAAAGACCAGCGACGACAGCCGCCAGCCCGATCTTGAAAAGTACAGGATGCTTGTCGGAAGCTATCTCAAGCCCGACCTGGGCGCCTCCACCCTGTCGCATCTGGAGGAGTCGGGAATATACCCGTCCTGTGGTTATTTTGTCTCCCACGGCCTTTCCGATGCGCTCAAGAGAATTGTCCGTGACACCGGCCTGGGGGCCAAAGTCTATGCCGACAAGATACCTTTCGAGGGCAACAGTTTCTCGACTGGAAGGGAGATGGACATCGATCCGGTTTCCGCAGCGATGAACGGAGGAGATGACTTCCGCCTACTCTTCGTCGTGCCGATCCTTTCTGCCGACAAGTTCCGCAGGGATTTCCAGACGTTCGACATCATCGGGCATCTCGCCCGCCCGGAAGTCGGAGCCGTACTTGTCACTCCGGACGGGGTAGAACTGCCCGTGAAGGCCCAGGGCTGGAAGGAAGAGGAAGACTGAACCCTGCGGATCAGTCGTTGTTCATCTGGACGATGTCGACCCTGGCCCTCTGCGAGTCGCCCAGGAGCCACTCCGAATAGTAGTCCGCCATCCGCCAGAAGAAATATTCATTCATGTCCCCGAAACCGTGTCTCTGGCCCGGGAGAATCAGCATGTCGAAACGCTTGTTCGCCCTGATCAGGGCATCCACGACCCTTATCGTGTTGGCCGGGTGGACATTGTCGTCGATGTCGCCGTGGACGAGCATCAGGTGCCCCTTGAGGTTGGAAGCGATTTCCGGATTTGTCTGGATGCTATAGACGAAGGAAGTGTCCGAGCCGCTGACTTTCTCCAGCACTCCATGATGCTGCTCGCTCCACCATCTGTTGTAGATGCTGTTGTCGTGGTTGCCCGCGCATGAAACCGCCACCTTGAAGAAGTCTGGATATTTCAGGATTGCCGCAGTGCTCATGAAACCGCCTCCCGAGTGACCGTGGATGCCCACCCTCTCGGTGTCGATGAATGAATATCTCGCCCCGAGCTGCTGGATGGCATATTTCTGGTCTTCTAGGCCATAGTCGCGCAGGTTGCCATAGCCGTAGTTGTGATACCACTTCGAACGGTTCGGATGGCCGCCGCGATTGCCCACCGTGATGACAATCATCCCTAGCTGGGCAAGCCTGTCGGTGCGGGTGAAATTCTTGCTCCAGGAAATGTTGTTGGCCTCGACCTGTGGCCCCGGATAGACATAGTCGCAGATCGGATAGACTTTTGTCGAATCGAAATCATACGGCTTGTACATTGCACCGTACAGGTCGGTCACTCCGTCGGCAGCCTTGACCTTGAACCTTTCCGGGAACTTGTAGCCGGCCTCCAGAAGCAGGCTCAAGTCAGCAGTCTCCAGGTCCAGTACCCTCTCTCCCGACGCCGAGAACAGGGCAACTGCCGGAGTGCAGTCAACCCTTGAATAGTTTGCCACGAAGAAGCGCCCGTCATCGCTGCATATCGAGAGCACGTCCATGTCATCCATGTCCAGCTGGACCATCTCCCCTCCCTTCAGGGACACCCTGAAAGTGTGCATCTGGTAGGGATTCTCATCCTTGTTCACCCCGCAGGCACTGACAATTGCATAACCCTCCTTCTCGTTCACACCGAGCACATCCTCCACATGGAAGGCCCCTTCGGTGATGTTGCGGATCAGAGTGCCGTCGCTGCTGTACAGGTAAAGATTCGCCCAGCCGTTCCGCTCGGACCAGTGGATGAGCTTCCTTCCGCCGTCGATGAACTCAGGATTCCGGTACTCGATGTAGGTCCTTTCCCTTTCGGAGATGATGGTCCTTGTTGAATCTGAGCCAAGGTCCACGCGGCAGAGGTCCAGCCTTTTGAGGTCCCTGCTCTGGCGTACCAGGTAGAAGCCTTGCTCGTCCCCGAGCCATCTGTCCGTCCTGTAGTCGAGGTATCTGTCCTTTGCGGTGCTCTTCGCGCCCAGAAGGGCCAGCTCCTGGTCCTTGAAGGCCTCTGTCATCACATACGCGGCGGAAGCCCCGGAGTTATCATCATTCATTGTGAAAATGTAGAGGTACCCCTTCGGCCCCGGTTCGCCCGGCATCTGGTACTTGTAGGTTTCGAGCTTCGGGCGCTTTCCTTCCACCGAATTGATGACCCAGAGTTCTTCCAGATTCCTCGTGTCCCATTTCATGGTGGCGAAATGCTTCGAGTCAGGAGACCAGACAAGTTCTCCCGGGCTGTGGCGCTTTGTGCTGTCCGCTTCGGTGTCGCCCTTGTAGTTGCCGTAGCCATAGCCGAACTGGCGGATGCCGTCAGAGGTCAACCTGTGTTCCACTATGGTCGAGTCCTTCTCGTCCTTCGCTGCCTTCCGCAGGCTGGTCGAGTCCATCAGCCAGAGGTTGGAGCCTTTGGCATAGACCCCAATCCTGCCGTCAGGGGAGACACTCGCCCAGGAAGGATACTTCGGCTCTTCCTTTGCGACAGTGTCCAGCCGGGCCGTGGCGATTTCGTACCTGAAATATGTCGTGTCCCTGTCGTTCTTCAGTCCGGAGACGACATTGAATGTGAAGTACCTGTCATCCTTCAGGCGAAGGTCATTTAGCCTCAGGTGCTGGGCGTCGAAAGGATACCGGACCTGCGCGGTGACCTGCATGGCCAGCTTTTCCATGTCGAAGATCTGCTCCCTTGTGCCCTTCTCGGGGTCAACAAGGTAGTAGCAGCGGCCATTGGAGTCCCTCCATTCGTACCAGAACCGGTCGGAGTTCGCGAACCAGTTCGGGATTATCCTGGTCGAGAAGACCATCTGGCCTACTTTCTTGGCGGAGAAGCGTTCAGCAAGGGCATAGTTGGCCCTGGTGACCTTTTCCCCGGATCCGGCTTCTCCGGAAGGAGTTCTTGCCATGAGGGCAGGGGCTGCGGCGCAAAGCAGGATGGCTGCCGTCGCCTCTGCGAGGAGGTGTCTTGAGTGTGTCTGCATATTCAAATACAATTGTATCAGGTTCGTCTTATGCAAAAATATGAAAAAGTCATGAATATGCCGCTACGACCCTCCGGAGACTGCCCCGGTTGTCATGTTTTGGGCGTTATTTTATTGTAAATTAAAGAATTGTTCGTATATTTGCAGTCCCCAAAATGTTGGGGAGAAACATAAATAACAGAGTTACAAACATTTATGCCTACAATTCAACAGTTAGTTCGCAAAGGACGTGAGAGCATTGTTGCTCAGAGCAAGTCTCGCGCGTTGGATGCATGTCCTCAGAAGAGGGGCGTATGTCTTCGTGTCTACACGACGACTCCTAAGAAACCTAACTCAGCAATGAGAAAGGTTGCCAGGGTTCGCCTTACCAACTCCAAAGAGGTCAATGCTTACATCCCGGGAGAGGGCCACAACCTTCAGGAGCACTCAATCGTGCTCGTACGTGGAGGTCGTGTAAAGGACCTTCCTGGTGTACGTTACCACATCCTTAGAGGAGCTTTGGATACCGCAGGCGTTGAGGGAAGGACCCAGTCCCGTTCTCTCTACGGCGCCAAGAGGCCGAAGAAATCTAAGTAGTCCGGTTTTATTCACCTTTAATTTTTACTCACAATGAGAAAATCGAAGCCTAAAAAGAGGATTCTACTTCCTGATCCGAAGTTTCACGACATTGAGGTGAC
>JBJFDD010000074.1:0-10365 GCA_051889815.1 Candidatus Cryptobacteroides sp.
ATCACCAGAAGGATCATCAGGGACTTTGAAGGCGATCCCGGAAAGAACGTTTCTGAATATTCAAAAACGGATTCTCCCCAGTACAACAGGATGGTGGCCGAGATAGCCTCAAGGCTCAATCTCGATTCCCTCAAGTACAGCAAGATTGAGTCGATAGTCTCAGCCATCGGCCTTGACAAGTGCCGCCTCTGCACCCACTGCTTCGACGGCAGTTCTGCCTTCACCCTTGAGGAAGAGAACAAATAGGCCCGCTTGCGTGTCAGGGTTCCGCTCATCTGAAGATGGGAGAAGAATACCTGTTTTTCTTTCCTGAATTTTTTCGCTATATTTGTATCCCGTTATGAAATACGGGTTCGACAACGAAAAATATCTCAAAATCCAGTCGGAACACATCAGGGAGCGCATCGGAAAGTTCGGTGACAAGCTCTACATGGAGTTCGGTGGTAAGTTATTCGATGACTATCATGCAAGCAGGGTGCTGCCGGGTTTCAAGCCCGACAGCAAGTTCCATATGCTCGAATCCCTGAGCGACTGCTGCGAAATAGTCATCGTCATCAGTGCAATTGACATCGAGAAGAGCAAGGTCCGGAGCGACCTCGGCATCTCCTACGACATGGATGTCCTGCGGCTCCGTGGGGAGTTCGAGACCAGGGGGTTCCTTGTCAATTCCGTGGTAATCACCCACTACAACGGCCAGGCCAGCGCCGACGCCTACCGCCACAGGCTGGAGGGAATGGGGATCAAGACATATTACCACTACACCATCGAGGGATATCCGCAGAATGTAGCACTGATTGACTCCGACGAGGGTTTCGGCCGGAATGACTATGTGGAGACAACCCGCCCGCTGGTCATCGTGACTGCTCCGGGTCCGGGCAGCGGCAAGATGGCGGTATGCCTCAGCCAGCTTTATCAGGAGAACAAGCGCGGAATAAAGGCAGGATACGCCAAGTTCGAGACTTTCCCGGTCTGGAACCTGCCGCTCAAACATCCCGTAAACATCGCCTACGAGGCTGCCACCGCAGACCTCAAGGATGTCAACATGATTGACCCTTTCCATCTTGAGGCTTATGGCGAGACAGCAGTGAACTACAACCGCGACATCGAGATATTCCCTGTCCTCAATGCTATCTTCGAAGGAATATACGGCGAAAACCCTTACAAGTCACCGACGGACATGGGAGTGAACATGATTGGTTATTGCCTGAAAGATGACCAGGTCTGCCGCGAGGCCGCCAACAACGAAATCATCCGCCGGTACTACAACTCCCTCAACCGGCTTGCCGACGGGGACTGCACCGAGTCCGAGGTCAACACGATGGCTCTTATAATGAAAAGGGCCGGTCTTACGACCGATTACCGTCGTACGACTGTAGCCGCCCGCGAACGCAAGGCACAGTCCGGCGAGGATGCAGCGGCTCTCGAACTCGCAGACGGCACGATCATCACCGGGGAAAGCGGTGACCTTCTGGGACCGAGCGCAGCAGTACTTCTCAATTCCCTGAAGCACCTGGCAGGAATCCCGCACAGCGTCAAACTCATCTCCCAGAAGATGATCAACCCTATCCAGAAGACAAAGGTCGAGTACCTCCACGGCCGCAACCCGCGACTCCACACCGATGAGGTGCTGGTTGCTGTTTCGATGTCCAGCACCATGGACGAAAACTGCGAGAAGGCACTGTCTATGCTCCCGCTTCTCAACGGCTGCCAGATGCACTGCACAGTGAAGCTTTCCGATGTGGACAGCAAAATCTTCCGCAAACTGGGCGTCGGTCTTACCTGCGACCCTGTAACAGGCAACAAGGAGCACGTCTAGGCTCCTTGTTGCGTTATTTTACCGTCAGGCCGTCATTTCAGAACTTCCAAGGCTTCTCCGGAGTGATTTTCACTGTTATCACCCTGTCTCCGATTCTGACCTTGCATTTGCCGGCCTTGTCGGCACGGATGGCTGCTTTTGAGAGCTGGCCGTCCTTCCAGCGGATGTCAACCGTGTAGCCTCCACGAGCCCTCAGTCCTTTAACTTCGCCGTCTTTCCAGGCCGACGGAAGGGCAGGGAGGAGGTGAATCTCACCGGCATGTGACTGGAGAAGCATTTCTGCTATTCCGGCTGTTCCACCGAAGTTGCCGTCGATCTGGAACGGAGGATGGTTGTCGAACATGTTCGGAAGAGTCGATTTTGCAAGGAGTGCGTTGACATTCTCGCAGGCGGCCTCAGCATCACCCAGCCTTGCGTAGAAATTGATCAGCCATGCGCGGCTCCAGCCGGTGTAGAAACCGATGCTTGTATCAGGGTCTTCGTTGTACTTGCGCCTGCGCTCGATGGTACGTTTGGCTGCGGCGAAGAGTTCAGGATTCTTGTCGGTAATGGTCGTGCCGGGATACAGACCGAACAGATGGGACATGTGCCTGTGGCCGGGCTCCTGCTCTTCATAGTCCTCAATCCATTCCTGGATTGTGTTGTAGCGTTCCCCGACCTTGATAGGAGGAAGCTTTGCAAGGGCCTCCGACAACTCTTTGCGGAAATCCTTGTCGATGCCCAGTACTTCAGCAGCCCTGATGCAGGCATTGAAGAGCTCCATGGTGATTTCCACATCCATGGTAGCACCGTAGGTCAGCCTGAACACACCCTTGCCAGGAAGGATGTAGGAATTCTCCGGCGAGTTCGATGGGGCTGTCACCAGATGCCCGTTCTTATCCTCTATCATATAGGAAAGCAGGAACTCGGCGCTTTCCTTCATGCAAGGGTAAGCCTCGGTGCGGAGATAGCCGGAATCCATAGTGAACTGGTAATGCTCCCAGAGGTGAAGCGCGAGCCAGGACCCGGCGATAGGGAAGGTGCCCCAGGAAACGCCGTCGCTGATGGCAGTGTGTCCGAATATGTTGGAGAGGTGGTTGACTGTCCATCCCTTTGCCTTGAAAGTCTTGCTGGCTGTGACCCGACCCGGCACCCTGATGGCGTTGATCCAGTTTGAGTACGGTTCCACCATCTCGGAAAGGTTGCAGACCTCGGCCGGCCAGTAGTTCATCTGGATGTTGATGTTCGTGTGGAAGTCACCGTTCCATGGGGCGCAGTACTCGTTGCACCATATTCCCTGAAGATTGGCGGGGAGACGTCCCGGCTTCCGTGAGGAACCTGCGAGAAGGTACCGTCCGTACTGGAAGTAGATTGCCGCGAGTCCCGGATCGTTTTCCCCGGCAGCGACAGCCCTGAGCCTCTCGTCTGTAGGGATGGCATTCCTTGAAGGGTCGCCGAGCTCAAGGGAAACCCTGTCCATGATTTCATTGTGCTCGGCCTTGTGGTCCTCCAGCATACTCATGTAGCTTTTCCCCTCTACTGCCGCGAGTTGTGCTTCGCATTCGGCAAAAGGATCGATGCTCCTGTCAAAGTCCAGCTTGGAAAAGTTGTAGTCTGTGTTCATCGCCACGAGGAACACCACCTCATCCGCATTCTTGACAAGCAGCGAATTGTTGATTGACTGGATGGTTCCTCCTTTGTTGATGCCTTTGATGATTCCGGCGAACTTCATGTGCTCTCCCGGGTCTGTCCTGTCGTCCAGCGGCAGGTCAACAATCTGTCCCTTGAAACCGAGGGCGTTCTGAGTGTGCGGGAAAGCGATGGCATCAAGTGCCCTGAAATAGGAAAGGCGTACGGTAATGGCTGCGGGCCTGTCGGCTGAAAGCTTGATTATCAGGAGATTGTCCACAGCGGATGCGAAGACCTCCTTCTTGTAGTTGACGCTGCCCGTGGAGTGCTCCGTCAGGGCGATTCCGTCACGCAGGTCAAGAGAGCGCCTGTAGTAGGGAAGGACCGGAGGGGCAGGGTAGAGGTAGTGCGAAGTGCCGTCTCCTCCGAAAAAGTCGATGTGGATGTCACCGAAAGTCTGGTAGGACCTGATGCACTGGGGCTTGCTCCTGAGATACTTTTCGGCCAAAGAGTCTGCGATGGCAATCTCCCCGTCCAGCAGATACTTCTGGATCTCAGCCAGATGTTCACCGGAATCCGTGTCGCATTCCTGATTGCTGCCTGCCCAGAGGCTTTCTTCGTTGAGCTGGATTATCTCGTTCCATGCATTTCCGAAGACCATGCCGCCGATCCGGCCGTTGCCGACCGGAAGTGCCTCGTTCCAGTTCGAAGCAGGATGATTGTACCAAAGTTCAACAGGGTTGCCGTTTGCCGACAGGAATTGCGGGACGCAGAGTGTCAGCGCAAAAAGAAAGTGTTTTAGTTTCATGTTTGATTTAGGGTTTCGCAAATCTACGAATATTAACCCTAAGAAACAAGAAATCCATCAACACATTCCTTGAATATGCCGGCAGCTTCTTACCTTGAGAACCGGTGCAGTTCGGCGAGGAGGTTGTGGTAATCCCTTTCGCTTTCGAGGGCGGAGGACAGGGCGTCGTACCAGAGGGATTGCTCCATTTTGTATTCGATCAGCGATATTTCACCGGCCATCAGCGCTTTGTCAAGCATCTCCAGGCTGGAGATACGACCGACCTCTGCACGGTAATCGTAAACTATTTTCTGCAGCCCCATAGCCTGGTTGTACTTGTTGCGCAGCGAATTGCGGAACTGAAGGGCACTGTCTTCAACTTTCGCCTTCAAAGCCTCCTTCCTGGCCCTCGCCGCCTTCACTTTGCCTTTTCCTTCCCAAAGCGGGATGCTGATACCGCCTCCGATTCCCTGCAGGGTGGTTCCTGCGATTCTTTCGCTTGTGTAACCGACAGAAAGCTTCGGCAGCCATTCCGCCTTTGCCAGCTTCAGTTCTTTGTCTGCCTTGTCCGCACTGACGGATATGGCCATAAGCTCCGGGTTACGTTCTGCGGCCATGTTGTACCAAGTCTCAAAATCATCCGGCAGGAGGGCATCACTGAATATTCCGTCTTCAAGGACGATAGCCACGCCACCGTTCAGTCTCACCAGTTCCTCGCTCGCCGCCTTGAGGTTGATTTCGTTCATCTCATACTCCTTTCTGGCTTCCACCAGATTGAGAGTTGCCTTGTTCATGTCCAGGACACTGCATTCACCCCGGTCAAATTTTTTCTGCCAGGCATCGGCTATTGTCTGTGCACTGTCCATCCTGCGTGTCAGGACTGACCTCAGGGCGTTGTGATAGACGATTGTGACACAGGTCTTTTCAGCTTCCTCGAGGATGGCGCGCCGTGCGGCCTGATAGTCAAGGTCCGCCAAGGTCGACTCACCGTCGGAAATGAGCTTCCTGAAGCGGTACACTGTCGGGAAGTCGAAGGTCAGGCTCAGGCCGATGTCGATTCTGTTGCCCTGCTCTTTTGGAGTACCCCAGAGATAGCCAAGTTCGAGTTCCGGGTCGGCCGGGGTGAGTCCTGTACGGGCTTCGGCTTTGGCGGCATCCGCCTCAGCCCTGAGGGCCTTCAGGGTCGTGTTGTTCCTTTCCACTTCGGCCAGGACCGTGTCCTGGGTCTGGCCATGCAGCGAGAGGGTGGCCGCAAAGGCAACAATAGTAATCAGTGCTTTTCTCATTTCTTTACCTCCTTTACCTTCTCGCCGGATTTCCTGGTGTATAGCCACTCGAAGAGGACCGGCAGGATGTAGATGTTGATGATTGTTGAGGTGATAAGACCGCCGAGCACCACTATCCCCATCGGGCTCTGGATTTCGTTTCCTGACTTTCCACCGTTGAGTACCAGCGGGATAAGGGCAAGCGCAGATGTCAGTGCGGTCATCAGGATCGGGTTGAGCCTGTCCGCGGAACCTGCCATGATGCTCTCCCTGACGGTCATTCCCCCGGCGTACAGGTGGTTGTACCTCGATATAAGCAGGACTCCGTTGCGCACGGCTATGCCCAGCAGGGTGATGAATCCGATTGTCGACGGGATGCTGACGACTCCTGATGACAGCCGTACAGCGAATATGCCTCCGATGAGCGCGAAAGGAAGCGAGGAGATGACCAGGAGGGTCAGCGGAATATCCCGGAATTCCCCGTGAAGGAGTATGAATATTATGAACAACGCCAGGAAAGTCGCAAGGGCGAGGGTTCGGTTGGCATTGCGGGCACTCTCGAACTGCCCACCATATTCAATTCTGTAGCCCTCCGGGAGATGGATGTTCTTGTCTACGGCGTCCCTGATGTCCTCGACGATGCTGACTACATCGCGTCCGCTGGTATTCGCCGAAACCACGAGCTTGCGTTGCACATTCTCGCGCGAAATGGCGTTGGGTCCCATTGTGGACACTATTTCGGCGACCTCTCCGAGAGGTACCTTGCCTCCGTCAGGAGTGTCGATCAGCGCATTTCGGACCCCATCGACCGATTCGGTGTAGTCGGAATCCAGCCTCATCACCACATCGAACCGCTGCTGCCCTTCGTAGATGTCGGACACCTTTTCTCCGGCGAAAGCCAGGGTGATGAACCTGTTGAACTCCTCCATTGTGATACCGTATCGTGCCAGCATCCCGCGGTCTGCACGGACCTGGAGCTGCGGGGATTCGGAAATCTGCTCCACAGCCACGTCCACAAGACCCTCGATGCCGTCAATGCAGCCTTTTACAGAGTTTCCGAGCATCAGGAGGGAGCTCAGGTCGGGACCGAAAATCTTGATTGCAATCGCCGCCTGTGTACCGGAAACCATGTGGTCAATCCGGTGTCCGAGCGGCTGACCGACAGTAACGGCAATTCCCGGAACTGTAGCAAGTTTCGCCCTCATGTCATCCAGGACCGTCTCCAGTTTGCGTTTACCGAGTTTCAGCCCCACCTCTATCTCGCAGCTGTTGGAAGTCTGCGAATGTTCGTCCAATTCTCCACGGCCTGTCCTGCGGGCAGTCTTTGTCACCTCCGGCACCTCATGGAGCACTCTCTCCATCAGGTTGCCAAGTTCGTCGCTGACCTCGAGACTGGTCCCGGGGGCAGTCACTGCAGTTATGGTGGCGGAACTCTCATGGAAGTTCGGAAGGAAAGCGGAACCCATTGTCAGGAAGCATATTCCTGCGAGCACGAAGAGTCCAGCAAGCACTGATAGGGCGATTTTCTTGTGCGCGAGCACCCATTCCAGGCTCTTTGAATATGCCCTGCCGAGTGCAGCGGTGAACTTTTTGTCCTTCTCGTTCCTTTTCAGGTATCCCTCGTCGGTGAGCATCAGGCTGCAAAGCAGGGGAGTGAGGGTCATTGCCACGATCAGTGACATGAACAGTGCAATGATGTAAGTGATCCCCAGAGGCTTGAGGAGCCGCCCTTCCATTCCGCTGAGGAAGAAAAGGGGAGTGAAGGCCACCATCACGATGAGGGTGGCATTGATCATCGAGGTACGTATCTCGCTCGACCCCTCGAAGACCACCTTAAGGGTGCTTTCACGTTCTGCCGGAGCCTTTGCATGGTTCTGCCTCAATCTCTTGTACACATTTTCCACATCTATGATCGCATCGTCCACCAGCGACCCGATAGCGATGCACATTCCTCCGAGGGTCATTGTGTTGATGTCCATTCCGAGCAGCTTCAGGACAATCACGGTCGCAAGGAGGGAGACAGGAATCGCAATCACGGAGATGAGAGTGGTCCTGAAACTTCCGAGGAAGAGGAAAAGGATGAGTACAACGAATATGGCGCCCTCCAGCAGGGCCCTTGCCACATTGCTGACCGAAGATTCGATGTAGTCGGCCTGGCGGAGGACCCTGGTGTCCATCACGACGTCGTCGGGAAGGGTTTCGGCGATTGCCTCAAGATTCTTCTCGATTGCCGCGGTCACCTCGAGGGTGTTGATGTTGGGCTGCTTGCTGATGGACAGGAGAACCGCCTTCTGGCCGTCCATCGATGCGTGCCCCATCTTCACTGCAGCCCCGACCTGCACTGTGGCAACATCTGAAATCACCACCGGCGCGTCCCCGTTCATCTTCACGAGTGACATTCCCAGTTCATCCAGGTCGGTCGTCCGGCCGATGCCGCGGAGAGCATATTCATTGCCGAAATCCCTTATCACGCCTCCCTCCGAGTTGACGCTGAGGGAGGCTGCCGCAGCCTGGAGCTCCTCGTAACTGACCTTGAATGCCGCCATCTTCTGCGGGTCGGCGAGAATCTGGTACTGCTTGTAGTCTCCTCCGATGACCGTCACCTGGGACACCCCGCCGGTTGCCAGGATGGCCGGCTTGACCGTCCAGTCCGTGAGCGTCCTGAGGTCCATCTGGCTGGTCTGTCCGGTCGCCCTCAATCCAACGAACAGGATCTCTCCCATCACGCTGGACTGGGGAGCAAGGACCGGAATGACATCGGAAGGCAGTTCCTCGCTGATTGCCACAAGCTTTTCTGACACAATCTGGCGTGCCTTCAGTACATCCATCCCCCAGCCGAACTCGACCCAGACGAAAGAGTTGCCGAACTTCGATGAAGACCTTACCCTGCGGACCTTCGTGGCCCCGTTCATTGCTGTCTCGATAGGGAAGGTCACCAGTTTCTCGACTTCCTCGGCAGCCATCCCGCCCGCATCGGTCATCACCACGACTGTAGGTGCGGTAAGGTCCGGGAAGACATCTATGTCCATCTTTCCGGCACAGACTATACCTCCGAATACCACCAGGACCGAACCCAGCAGCACCAGAAGCTTGTTGTGCAGCGAGAACTTGATTATGTTGTTCAGGAAATCCATTTCTTGTCTTCTCTCTTGATTGCAATTATTCTGTCGGTTTCCCGGTCGGTTCCGGGACTTTGCATCATCAATGGTTGTGTCCGGCATGAGGGTCAAGGGCCCCTGAAGCCTGGGCAAGCTTCACGAACATAGCCCCTTTCGAAACCACCCTGTCCCCGTCCTTGAGGCCGGACTTGATCTCGGTCCTGAGGCCATCCGAAGCCCCGACAATTACCGGAGTCTTCTCAAAGAACTCCGGGGTCAGCTGGCGGTAAACGAAATAGTTGCCCTGCTCTTCGATGAGGGAACTTGTCGGCAGGGTAATGGCGGGGACATCTCCTCCGGTAATGATCCTGGTCTGCAGGAAAGAACCGGGGATGAAGCCTGCGATGTTCGGAACCGAGAATGTGACCGGAACCAGAGGACTATCTGCCGAGACGGACTTTCCGTAGCTGACAATTCTTCCGCCAAGTTCCTCCAAAGTCCAGACTTTCCCGCTGTTCATCTCCTTGAAAGTGGCCCCGCAGATGTCTTTCAGGCATGATGAATACCTTGGCTGGATTTCTGCGACAACAAGAAGCGAACGGCTGCGCGAAACTGTGGCAACAGGATCCCCGGCCCTGACGAACTGCCCGTTGGACACATGCACGGAAGTGACAAAGCCGTCGATAGGGGACTTGACACTCTGCCCGGAAGACGAAAAGTTGCCCTGCAAGTTCTCGAACACAGCCTTTGCGACATTGTATGCAGCCTCAGCCTGCTGGAGCTCGCTTTGGCTTACGATGTTCTCCGTGGCAAGCGCACGTTTCCTTTCATATTCATTCCTCGCAAAAATGAAATCAGCCTCCGCCTTGGCGTATCTGGTGGCAAGGTTGTCGTCCGCTGCCCCGCTGCTTCTTACGGTACATAGGGTCTCACCTTTGCGGATGTCCCGCCCCCGGACCATGGCCTTCCCGCCGAATGAAATCACTCCGTCGGTCAGCGCAGACACCGTAAACTCCTCATCCTGGGAAGGTTGTACACGCGAAGTGGCCTTGATAACCTGCCCGAAAGGCTCTACGCGTACTTCCTCCGTGGCAAACTCGACATTCCAGCTCTTCTCCTTCGGGAAAGCCGCCCCGTTGCTGCTCCTCGGCTCGACACTCTCCGCATATTCGGAGGCCTCCCCGGAGCAATCGAACACCCTCACAGGCATGCTTGTTCTCTCGCTCCCCACACCGAGCACCAGAACCGCATCCCCAACTGCAGGAGGCACAACGCAGAAACTGTATATCCCCGGAACATCAGTCTCCGCCCCGCAATCCCCCTCTGCCATGCACTCAACCCTTTCCCCTCCAATCTCGAGGCAAGCGGTAACATCGGCTCCGCTGACAGGCTTGAAGTCCTGGAGGTCAGTAATATGCAAAAGCACCTGGACATCGCATCCTGCCACGAATCCCCCCGTCTCGGCAAAAAATTCGAAATTGTCTGAATATGCAGTCAGCAACAGATGTCCTCCCGGCTCATTGCCATGCTCGTGCCCATCGTGGCTGTGCCCTTCCTCGCTTTCATGGTTGTGAGTGAGGTGCCCCGCCTCAGTGTCCCCATGGTCATGTCCATCGGAGTCATGGTCTGGATGGCCAGCCGCACCGGCCGTGTGTGCCTCCGAGTCACTGTGGCCGCCATGGACGTTGCCGTTGCCGCAGCTGCAAATCAAAGCTGATATTGCAATCGGGATCAAAATTTTGGTAACACTGTTCATGTCCGTTCAAATTCTTCCATCAACTTCTTCATGAG
>JBJFDD010000075.1:0-2804 GCA_051889815.1 Candidatus Cryptobacteroides sp.
CAAAAGGTAAGGAAGAAGGAGAAGCCATCCTCGCAGAGGCTTCCAGGAAAGCCGGGGAAATCGTCTCCGATGCAAAGAAAGAAGCCGAGGCCATCCTGCGTGATGCCCGCAAGGAGGCTGATGATTTCAAGACAAAGGTCGAGGGTGATGTAAAACTTGCAGCGACCCAGAGCATCCAGGCGGTAAGGAATGACATCGAGAACCTGATTGTCGGCAAAATGACCGACAACGCAGTTTCTTCCACATTAAGCGATGCCGGTTTCATCAAGGAAGCCATCAGGGAAGTTGCCCGGAACTTCAATGCAGACAAGGCAATGGACCTCGAGGCTGTCCTTCCGGAGGCGCTGAAGGGTGAACTCGAGCCTTTCATCAAGGGAGAACTTGCCAGTTCCCTCAAAGGCGGTATCAATGCCACATTCTCAAAGAAAGTGTCCGGAGGCTTCACCATCGGCCCTAAAGACGGTTCCTATTTCATCAGTTTCACCGACGAGACCTTCAGGAGCCTGATCAGTGAATATCTCAGGCCGGCAACTCGCAAGATTCTCTTCGGGGAATGATGAACGCAAACTACGAATACATCATCTCTTCCCTTCCGGACATCAGTCTTGACTGGAAATACGGGGAGAATGCGTCCTTCACGACCTACGTCAGCTGGATAAGGACCCAGCTTGACGCGTCAGACAACAGGACGCTTGACACATTGCTGGAGGGTTTCGACGATTCGAACCTGAACCAGGAGTTCTACTCACGGGTGACAGCCGCAGGCAACCGTTTCATCAGGGAGTATTTCACATTCGACCTGAATGTCCGGAACGGAAAGGCCAGGTTCCTCAACAAAGCATTCGGGAGACCAGCCGAAACGGACACCATCAACATCCCTGCAGGGGAATTCGCCGAAGCAGGAAAACTTGAAGCCGCCCTGGCCTCCACCGACCTTCTCCAGAGGGAGAGCAGCCTGGACCAGCTGATGTGGGACAAGATAACAGAAATCACGACTTTCAACTATTTTGACATCGAGGCTGTCCTGGCCTTCGTCGCCAAACTGCACATAATCGACCGCTGGCTTGCCCTGGACGAGGCTGCCGGAAAGGAGAAATTCCGTTCCCTGGTCAATGAAGTCAGAGGCACTTTCAAGGGAGTTGAATATGTCGAACCGAAAGATTGAAAACTACACAGAATATGAAAACAACAGGTAAGGTAACAGGAATCGTTTCCAACCTTGTAACCGTCCAGGTCGACGGACCAGTAGCCGAGAACGAACTCTGCTACATCACCCTGGACGGCACTCCCCTCCTCGCCGAGGTAATCAAGGTCGCCGGAAACAAGGCTTCAGTCCAGGTGTTCGAAAGCACCCGTGGACTGAAGAACGGAGATTCCGTCGAGTTTGAAGGAAGGATGCTTGAGGTCCTGCTCGGGCCAGGCCTTCTTTCCAGTGTCTATGACGGACTCCAGAACAATCTTGCAACAATGGACTCCGTCTTCCTCAAGAGAGGAGAGTACACCGATCCTCTCGACCACGACAAGGATTGGGATTTCACCCCGTTGGCCAAGACCGGGGACAAGGTGGAGGCCGCAGACTGGCTCGGTGAGGTCAAGGAAGGCTGGCTGCCCCACAAGATCATGGTGCCTTTCTCCTTCAAGGGAGAGTACACCGTGAAGTCCGTCGCAGAGGCCGGTCCGCACAAGATCGACGACACAATCGCTGTCCTGACTTCAGCGGACGGAGAGGATGTCAACGTCACCATGGTCCAGAGATGGCCGGTAAAGGTTGCAGTCAAGGCCTACAGGGAGAAACCGAGGCCCCAGAAGATCATGGAGACCGGAGTCAGGGTGATTGACACCTTCAACCCGATTGCCGAAGGTGGTACAGGATTCATCCCGGGGCCTTTCGGCTGCGGCAAGACCGTGCTCCAGCACGCCATCGCAAAGCAGGGTGAGGCCGACGTCATCGTCATGGCAGCTTGCGGCGAACGTGCAAACGAGGTCGTCGAGATATTCACAGAATTCCCGGAACTTGTCGATCCGCACACCGGAAGGTTCCTGATGGAGAGGACCACCATCATCTGCAACACGTCCAACATGCCTGTGGCCGCCCGCGAAGCTTCGGTGTACACGGCAATGACAATCTGTGAATATTACAGGGCGATGGGACTCAAGTGTCTCCTTCTTGCAGACTCCACTTCCCGCTGGGCACAGGCCCTCAGGGAGATGTCCAACCGTATGGAGGAACTTCCGGGTGCTGACGCATTCCCTGTCGACCTCAGTGCCATCATATCGAACTTCTATGCCCGTGCCGGCATGGTAGTCCTCAACAATGGCCAGACCGGTGCAGTAACCGTCATCGGTACAGTGTCCCCGGCGGGCGGTAACCTCAAGGAGCCTGTAACCGAATCCACCAAGAAAGCGGCAAGATGTTTCTACGGACTCGAGCAGAACCGCGCGGACCAGAAGAGATACCCGGCTGTGAATCCGATCGATTCATATTCAAAATACCTTGAATACCCTGAAATCATCAACTACCTTGACGAGCACGTCGAGAAGGGATGGGTCAGCAAGGTGCAGAAGGCCAAGAACCTCATCAGGAAGGGCCGCGAAGCCTACGAGCAGATCAACATCCTGGGAGATGACGGTGTGCCTGTAAGCTACCACGTCAACTTCTGGAAGTCTGAACTGATTGATTTCGTCTTCCTCCAGCAGGATGCATTCGACTCTGTCGATGCCCTCTGTCCTATTGAGCGCCAGCGCTACATGCTTGACCTGCTGGACAAGATCTGCGGGATCGATTTCGACTTCGAGGATTTCGA
>JBJFDD010000076.1:0-2801 GCA_051889815.1 Candidatus Cryptobacteroides sp.
GGTCCTTTCTGCGAGATGGTTGACCTCGGAGTTGCTGCCGTAAGGCTCCAGGCTCTCAACCAGAGTCTCGACTGGGACGGCGAGAAGATGGAATTCACCAACATCCCTGCAGATGCTACCATCCGTATCCTCGAGAAGGACGGATTCTCAATCCACGACGGTCACCCGACATTCCAGAACAAGTACACCGACCCGGTCAACGCCCGTGAGTTCGCCGCAAGCCTCATCAAGCGCCAGTACCGTGCAGGCTACACTCTCCCTGAGATGCCGCTGATCTAGTTTCCGGACAAACCCTGATCAATTGATTAACAAACAATAGAAATGAAGAAATCAGTAATCATCCTTGCAGGTGTGTCGATGGCTCTTGCCATGGTTTCCTGCAACAACGGCCAGAAAGCCGCTCCTGCCGAGATCAAGTGGCTCAGCGAGGAGACAACCGAGGTGGAAGTCAACAACGAAGGCGCTCCATCCTACATCGCAGTCAACAAGCCTGAAGTTGACCTTTCATCCCTTCCGACAGACGCAGAAGGCTACTACATCCTCTTTGACGGAAGTTCCCTCAACGGATGGAGAGGCTACGGCAAGGACACCGTGACCGCAAGATGGACCATCGAGGACGACTGCCTCAAGTTCACCGGTTCGAACACCGGAGAAGGCCAGACAGGCGAGGGCGGTGACATCATCTTCGCCCACAAGTTCAAGGATTTCATCCTCGAACTCGAGTGGAAGATTTCCGAAGGAGGAAACTCCGGTATCTTCTACCTCGCACAGGAAATCAAGACCAAGAACGCCGAAGGTGTTGAGCGCTTCGAGCCTATCTACATCTCCAGCCCTGAGTACCAGGTCCTTGACAATGCCAACCACCCTGATTCATTCCTCGGCGTGGACGGCAACCGCAAGAGTGCCTCCCTCTACGACATGATTCCTGCAAAGCCACAGAACCAGAATCCTTTCGGCGAGTGGAACAAGTGCAAGATCATGGTTTACCAGGGAACCGTGGTACACTACCAGAACGACGAGAACGTCGTTGAGTACCACCTGTGGACCCCGCAGTGGACCGACATGCTCCAGAACTCCAAGTTCTCCCAGGAGAAGTGGCCTCTCGCTTTCGAGCTTCTCAACAACTGCGGCGGTGAAAGCCACTCAGGCTACATCGGATTCCAGGATCACGGCAACGACGTCTGGTACCGCAACATCCGCGTGAAAGTTCTTGACAAATAATCCCGCCAATGAATATGAAAAGAATCGCATTCATCGCCCTCGCAGGTCTTTTCGCTTTCACAGCATGCTGCAACAGCGAGAAGCCGGTCAAGAAAGAGATAGGCGTCCAGCTTTATTCAATCAGGGATGTCATCGGCAACCCTGAGCTTTATGCCCAGAACCATGAAGAGGCCTTCAAGGCTCTTGCAGAGATGGGATACACCTCGGTAGAGGCTGCCTGCTATGGCGACGGCAAGCTCTATGGCGTGGAGCCTGAGCAGTACAAGGCCGACCTTGAGGCTGCCGGTCTCAAGTCCATTTCCACCCACATCATGAAGGGACTTTCCGAGGAAGAGCTCGCTACAGGTGACTTCACTCCTTCAATGGCATGGTGGGACCAGGCAATCGCCGCCCACAAGGCTGCAGGCTGCAAGTACATCGTCTGCCCGGGATTCGGAATCCCTGGTACTCTCCAGGGTCTCAAGGTCTATTGCGACTATTTCAACGCAATCGGCCAGAAGTGCAAGGAGAACGGCATGAGCTTCGGTTACCACAACCACTCCCACGAGTTCAACAAGCTTGAGGACCAGGTCATCTATGACTTCGTGATCGAGAACACCGACCCTGAACTGGTCTTCTTCCAGATGGATGTCTATTGGGCTTGCATGGGCAAGGCTTATCCTGTCGAGTATTTCAAGAAGTACCCTGGCCGCTTCAAGCTTCTCCACATCAAGGATCACCGCGAGCTCGGCCAGAGCGGCATGGTAGGTTTCGATGCAATCTTCAACAATGCCGAATTCTCCGGAATGCAGGACTTCGTTGTCGAGCTTGAAGCCTTTACCAACGGTGACTGGAAGGAAAGCATGAAGATGTGCGCTGACTATCTTCTCAACGCTGATTTCGTCAAGCCAAGCTATTCTGCCGAATAGTCGTTGGACTACCAATGAGTATTGAGGCTGCCTCGCCGGGAAACTTCCGGCGGGGCAGCCTATTTTTACCGTCTTTCTCCCGCTAGATGAGCGGCAGTGATTATTTTTTTGCTATATTTATCCCAAATGCAGAATTTTGGAACCGAGGATGCTGACGGAAGCATCCCATCATATTCATAAATAAGGTATAGACATGACAGACTTGGAATACATGAAACTGGCAATCGAGGAGGCCAGGGACGGGATAAAGAAAAGACACGGAGGGCCTTTCGGCTCGATCATCGTCAAAGACGGGAAGATTGTGGGGCGGGGGCACAACAGGGTCCTGAGGAACAATGACCCTACCTGCCACGGGGAAATCGCGGCCATCAGGAACGCCTGCGACAACCTTGACACATTCGACCTCACGGGGTGCACGATCTACACCACCGGGGAGCCCTGCCACATGTGCCTGTGCGCATGCATGTGGGCCAACCTCGACAAGATCTTCTACGGCTGCACCATTGAGGACAACGGGCGCATCGGCTTCAGGGACGACAAGTTTGACGGGATTTTCGGCGGCCGCGAGAAACTTGGCAACTACCTCGAGGAGGTCGGCAGGAAGGAATGCCTGGAGCTGTTTGACGAATATTCCTCCTCACAACCCGAATTGTACTGACAGGCATAGAAAAC
>JBJFDD010000077.1:0-10351 GCA_051889815.1 Candidatus Cryptobacteroides sp.
GAAGAAGTGAGGTCCCCGCCGACGATGTAGCCGCAGACCCAGACTCCCTTCGCGTCAAGGTTCTCCTTGGCCTGGCTCACACTGTAGGCTGTTTCTTTGGATGAACCGGGGACTCCGCCATTGCCGGACCCTATCGTGTAGGAATCGGAAGACCAGACTCGCGTGGTGTCAACACTGATTGAGAAATACCTTGTGCCCGGGGATTCCGCATTCGGACACGCAATCCCCAGGGTAAGGATTTCACAGGACTCGACATATCTTGTGGTCAGTTTGGTCACCGAAGAACCGTCATTGAGGGAAATGGAAATGTTGCCAGGCTTGAAATAGCCTGTCCTGGTTTCGCTTGATGAATATTTAAGGCTCGAGCCGTTACTTTCCGCCACAAGATAGCCGGATGGATACATGTCCTTGAATTCAGAAGTGGTCTTCAGCCTCAGGCCTGCATTCAGCTGGGTGCACCTCAGGCTGACCTTGGTCGGCATCCCGGACTGGACAACAGCGACCTGCTCGTCACCGAACTGGGGAGAGGAAAAGGCAGGTGAGGAAAACTCCCTTGAGATTGCCTTCACCGTGTACGTCCCCGGTTCAAGTGTCATCGATTCCGGAGAATTGCCGTAAAGGCCGTCATAGAGGAGTTCACCGGAACTGTTCCTGACCTGCAGAATGAAAGAATCGGTGTCAGGCACTTCAGTGAGGGATCTTGCCGCTATCTGTTCGGCAAAGGTCCAGGCAAGATAACCCGGGGAATCATCATCGGGCAACCTGTTGCATGAATCAGCGGCGGCAAACAAGATGATGCCACCGGCAATCAGCCCGCACAGGGCTTTTGTTGAAGGTTTCATAGTCTGTTCTGTTGTTTAAGTTTCATCCGCACTATTGCGGACCGGGAGCAAAATTAGAACAGATGCAAGGAATATGTCGGGGAGAAATGGAAAGATTTACGTTTCTTAATGTTTTTTGTACATTTCCATATGGATGAATATAAAAATTCACGAGGCAATCGCACTCACTGCGATCGCCCCGCTACTTAACCTAAACTTAAACTATGAAAAACTTCACGCCAAATATAGTGATTGTTTTGAAAACTACAATAGCGGAAGACGAATTTTTGCAAATCTTAGCAAAAGAAGTTTCTCTCCGTAGTTGTCAAAGACGATTCTGGCCTTCCTGTCAGGTCCGCTTCCGGTAACCTCTTTGACAGTGCCGATGCCGAAACGGTTGTGTTCCACCCTCATGCCGGGAGCTATTTTGTCAGAAGGCATCGGAATGAATTCCTCGTCGGGAATTTTTGGAGGAAGCGGACGGTTCTGGATCTTTTCAATGGAATCCACGGAGGCAAATGAAGCCTTTTGCGCAGATGCGCCCGGGCGGGATACCGGACGTTGCCCGGCAGATGGGTTGCGGATACTCCGCACCGGTCCGGAAGAACCATAGCCGTACTTGGAGCCGAACCCCCTGAAAGAACCGAAGCCCCGGAACGAATCAGAAGGAACGTCGAAGTCACTATCGTCCAGAGGATTGGCAAGATATTCAGAATCAATTTCCTTGAGAAAACGGCTCGGTGAATTGTTTTCGTGTTTGCCGTTGCGCATCCGGGTGTCGGCAAATGAAAGGTAGAGTTTCTTCTTGGCACGGGTCATCGCGACATAGAACAGGCGCCTTTCCTCCTCGATCTCCAAACTTGATGACTGCATGGACTGGTTCGGGAACAGGTTCTCCTCCAGCCCGGTGACAAAGACATAGGGGTACTCCAGACCCTTGGAGGAATGGACGGTCATCAGTGCAATCCTGTTGGTAGAATCGTCATCCTCCGTCAGATCCGCGTTGGATATGAGCGATACATTTTCAAGATAGTCGCCCAGGGTAACCACCGGTTCTTCCTCCTCTTCCGGATCAAGTTGTCCGGACTCAAGTCCGGTCTGGTACTCGAGCTTCCGTTCCTCGACAAACCTCGTCACACTGTTGACAAGTTCCTCGATGTTGGCAGCCTTCGACTGCGACTCGATGGAAGAGTCCGCCTTCAGGGCGGCATGGAGGCCACTTTCCTCTGAAATGGAAAGTGCCAGTGAATCTGCATCCTCGCCATTGACTCTCGAAGCCAGCGAACTGATGGTTTCGCAGAAAGAGCGGATTCTCGCGACCGAGGCCGGCTTGAGACCGAATTCGGCGAATCTTTCCGAATATGCCGCCTTGAACAAAGACAGTCCAAGGACATTGGCCATCGTGCCCAGAGCGGCCATGGAAGTGTCTCCGACACCCTTGACTGAAGCACTGACTACCCTCTTGAAGGACTCGTCATCATTGACATTGACAACCAGCTTGAAATATGCCATCATGTCCTTGACTTCCGCCCTTTCGAAGAAGGACCTGCCGGAATAGACAAGATATGGCAGATTGCGTCTGCGCAGGGCCTCCTCCAATGCATTGGACTGGGAATTGGTCCTGTAGAGTATCGCAAAGTCCTGATAACAGGCATGGTCTGACCGAAGCCTTGCCACAATCTCGGAAGCGACTCTTGATCCTTCTTCCTGTTCGTTGCAGCTTTTGAGGAGAGTGAGTCTTTCCCCCTCTTCCCCGGCAGAGACGCAGGTCTTGGGAATACGGTTGGAATTTTTGGCTATCAATGAGTTGGCCGCATTGACAATGTTCCCGGTGGAGCGGTAGTTCGTCTCGAGACGAAAAACCTTGCACTCAGGATAGTCTTTCCTGAAATTGAGGATGTTCTCGATCTTCGCGCCCCTGAATGAATATATGGACTGCGAATCGTCACCCACCACGCAGATGTTCCGGTGTTTCTCACCCAACTTCTTAAGAATCAGATACTGGGCGAAATTGGTGTCCTGATATTCATCAACCATCAGATAGTCGAACCGCGAAGCGATTTCCTCCTTTGCCTCGGGAAAGTCACGCAGCAGGATGTTCATGTTGAGGAGGATGTCGTCGAAGTCCATCACCCCTGATGCCTTGCATTTGCGCGCGTATAGTGAATAGACATCGCAGAATTTCGGAATCCTGCTGCGCAGGTCCGATTCGACAAGCTTCGGATTGTTCCGGTACGCCTCTGCCGTCATCAGATTGTTCTTCGCCAGGGATATTCTGGTCTGGAGGGCCTTCGGCTTATAGGTCTTGTCATCCAGCTTGAGTTCCTTCAGGCATGCCTTCAGGGCGCTGAGAGTGTCCCCGGTGTCATAAATAGTAAACTGTGGAGGATAGCCTAGCTTTTCGGCATATTCACGGAGGAATCTGATGAAAATGGAGTGGAAAGTCCCCATCATTATGCGCCGCGACTTGCTCCGGCCCACCATGAGGGAAATCCTTTCCTTCATCTCCTCTGCGGCTTTCTTGGTGAATGTCAACGCCATCACCCTGGAGGGCTCACCACCTTTCTCCAGTATGTTGGCGATTCTTGCTGTAAGGACCCTGGTCTTTCCAGAACCTGCGCCCGCTACGATGAGCACAGGACCTTGGGTACATTCTACGGCACGTCCCTGCTCATTGTTCAACCCTTCTAAAACGGTACTGAAATTCTTTTCCATATCGTCCGCGAAATTACGGTTTTTTTCAACAAAAAATCAATAAGAAATGAGTATCTTTGTAGTCTTGATACTGACAATTACTATCAATTCACAAAATAATGTCAAACATCATCGATTTGAAAAAAGGTCTGGATATCCCTATTGAAGGAATGGCAGCCCTTGAAACAAAGAAGACGATCATGCCGGATGTTGTTGCAGTCCGCCCGGGAGACTTCAAAGGGTTCACCCCAAGGCTTCTGGTCAAGGAAGGCGACAAGGTTCTTGCAGGATCTCCGGTTTTGGCAGACAAGCAGAACCCTGACGTGCTTCTCACCGCTCCGGCAAGCGGAACGGTCCAGGCGGTCGTCAGAGGTGAGAAGAGAAAACTTCTTGCCGTTCTCATCAAGGCTGACGCCGACCAGCAGGCAGTGGATTTCGGGAAAGCCGATCCATCAGGACTTGATGCAGCAACCGTCAAGGAGGCTCTCCTCAAGAGCGGTCTCTGGCCAACATTCGTCCAAAGGCCTTATGGTATCATTGCCGACCCGGCCCTGACTCCTAAGGCTATTTTCGTATCAGCATTCTCAACCGCACCTCTTGCAGCCGACACGGACTTTGCATTCAAGGATGAGATTTCCGCAATCCAGGCAGGTATCACTGCAGTTTCAAAAATCGCCAAGGTCAATGTCTGCGTCAATTGTGCCGGATCCCAGTTTGCAAAGCTGTCTGATGCAACTGTTTACATCGTGAACGGCAAGAAGCATCCGGCAGGCAACGTGGGTGTACAGATCAGCCACATCTCCCCTATCATGAAGGGCGACACCGTGTGGACCCTGTCTCTCGCTTCCCTTGCTGCAATCGGCAAGCTGTTCACTACCGGCAAGGTAGACCTCACAAGAAAGGTTGCAGTAACCGGTCCGGCCTGCATCAACCCTTCCTACGCAGTTGCCATCCCGGGAACTCCGGTCAAGGATTTCAGCAGCTGGTACGACAATTCAAACACTGAGATCCGCTTCATCAGCGGAGATGTCCTCAGCGGGGCCAATGTCGGCGAAGACGGTTACCTCGGATTCTTCGACAACCAGCTCACCTTCATCAGGGAAGGACGTGAAAGAGAAGTGTTAGGATGGGCAAAGCCATTCAGGTTCAATCAGTTCAGTTCTTCAATGACTTACTTCTCCTGGCTCCTGCCGAAGAAGAAGTACAACATGGACACCAACACCCATGGAGGAGTCCGCGCATTCGTCCTCTCCGACGTCTATGGCAAGGTGCTTCCTATGGACCTGTTCCCTGTCTATCTGGTCAAGGCCTGCCTCGCAGGTGACATCGACAAAATGGAGAAGTTCGGAATCTACGAAGTCCTCCCTGAGGATCTCGCCCTGTGCGAATTCGTGGACCCTTCAAAGAACGACATCCAGGCAATCATCGCATCCGGCATCGACCTCATGCTGAAGGAAATGGCTTAAAGGAGACAAACAATGGAAGAAAATACAACAAAACCAGGCCTTTTTGAGAAAGGCGGCAAACTGGGATGGCTTCATTCATCCTGGGATGCCTTCGACACATTCCTCCGCGTCCCTGCGACTGTAACCTCAAAGGGAGCCCACATCAGGGATGCCGTTGACATCAAGAGAGTGATGATCATCGTGGTCATCGCCCTTGTGCCTGCTGCCCTGTTCGGCATGTGGAATGTCGGCTATCAGCACAATCTTGCAGTCGGTGACCTTCCAGGATTCTGGAACCAGTTCTTCTGGGGACTTCTGAAGGTTATCCCTCTATACCTTGTTTCTTACATCGTCGGACTCGGCATCGAGTTCACAAGCGCCCAGATAAAGGGTGAGGAAGTCAATGAGGGTTACCTTGTTTCAGGTATGCTCATTCCCCTTATCGTCCCTGTGGACGTTCCTCTCTGGATGCTTGCCATCGCGGTTGCCTTCGCAGTCATCTTCGGCAAGGAAGTATTCGGCGGAACCGGAATGAACTTCCTCAATCCTGCCCTCCTCTGCCGTGCATTCCTCTTCTTCTCCTACCCTTCCGCAATGTCGGGTTCGGAAGTCTGGATTGCAAACCGCTGCGGAGCAGATGCCATCACAGGCGCCACCCCGCTGTCATACCTTTCAGAAGGCACAGGCGCAATGGCTGCCCTCGGCGGAGCAGATTTCACTTTCTGGAATATGTTTGCCGGAACCGTACCGGGATCTGTCGGTGAGACTTCCGTAATCGCAATTCTTCTCGGTGCCATCATCCTTATCTGGACCGGTGTCGCAAGCTGGAAGATTATGGTCTCTTCAGTAGCCGGCGCCCTTCTTGTCGGCTGGCTTGGAACCCTCTGCGGAGCTACTGACGTTCCGGCATATTACCAGCTGGTAATGGGCGGATTCGCCTTCGGTACCGTCTTCATGGCAACCGACCCGGTCACTTCAGCCCAGACCGAAACCGGCAAGTGGATTTACGGCTTCCTCGTCGGAGCCCTCTGTGTCATCGTAAGACTCTTCAACCCTGGATATGCCGAGGGTATGATGCTCGCCATCCTTCTTGGCAACACCTTCGCTCCTATCATCGACCACTGTGTGGTCAGCACCCACATCTCCAGGAGAGTTTCTAAAGTCGCATAAGCCATGAACACAAACAGCAATACCTACACGGTCGTCTATTCGGCCATCATCGTGATCGTTGTTGCGTCCATTCTCGCCTTTGCCGCCACCGCCCTCAAGGACCGCCAGGTGGCAAACATGAAGGCTGAGACCATCAGCCAGATCCTGACTGCTGCGAAAATTCCTTCCGGTGAGAGCAACTCCGAAATCATCGCGACTTACAAAAATGAAATTGCCGAGGCTTTCAAGGTTGACCTCTGCGGCAACAAAACCGCTGACCTGGACATTGAGGACGCCGAGATATTCACAACCTCACAGCTCAAGGCCCAGAACTACAACATCGCTGACGCCTCCGACAAGACTGAACTTCCAGTCTATGTCTTCAAGAACGGCACAAAGGTCTTCCCTATCTACGGTGCAGGCCTCTGGGGACCGGTCTGGGGCTATGTTGCAGTAGCAACTGACGGCACCATCGCCGGCGCCACCTTCGACCATGCTTCCGAAACCCCTGGCCTCGGCGGCAAGATCAAGGATGACCCTGCATTCAGCGCCCAGTTCGACGGCAAGGCATTCGACTTCAATGATGCGGCTCCTTTCGCAATCGTCAAGGGAGGCGCTCCTGAAGGAAAGAACAACGCCATCGATGCCATCACAGGAGCGACAATGACTTCCAAAGGTCTTGACGAAGCCATAAACAATTGGATAAAGGCCTATGCTCCGGTTCTTTCCGCCGCATCACAGTGCGGAGAAGAGAAAGAATGCTGCAAGGAAGCGCAGGATCAATGCTGCGGAGAAGGCGCCGGTGAGTGCTCCGGATACGACGACAGCTGCAGCAACAATTAAACAGGAGGAAACAGTTATGGCAAATCTGAAAGAAACATTTTTGGCTCCTATCTTCAAGGGCAATCCAATCACAGTGCTCGTCCTGGGTATCTGTTCCTCCCTTGCGGTTACCGTCGAGCTCAAGGGGGCCTGCGTGATGGCGCTGTCCGTCATCGCGGTCACAGGTCTCTCAAGTCTCGTCGTCTCCCTCCTGCGGAACACCATCCCGAACAGAGTGCGAATCATCGTACAGCTTGTAGTGGTCGCAATGATGGTAATCCTCGTTGACCAGTTCCTCAAGGCATTCGCCTACGGAATCGACAAGCAGCTATCCGTCTACATCGGTCTGATCATCACGAACTGTATCGTGATGGGACGTATCGAAGCTTTCGCCCTAGGCAACAAGCCTCTCCCATCACTCATCGACGGTCTTGCAAACGGATTCGGCTACGGCATGATTCTCATCATCGTGGCTTTCTTCCGCGAGCTCTTCGGCTCAGGAACCCTCTTCGGCTTCCCTGTACTCAAGGCCATCGGCTACACCAACAACGGTCTCATGATCCTTCCTCCAATGGCCCTCATCCTCCTGGGATGTGTAATCTGGGTCCAGAGGAGCATCCAGAAAGACCTTCAGGAGAACAACTAACTCAGATCATAGAAAATGGAATATTTAAGCTTATTCGTAAAGTCAATCTTCGTTGACAATATGATCTTTGCATACTTCCTCGGTATGTGCTCATACCTGGCAGTATCAAAGAACGTGAAGACAGCTAATGGTTTGGGACTGGCTGTTATCTTCGTGCTCGTGTGCACGCTACCTCTTAACTATCTTCTCAACAAGTACATCCTCACCCCTGGCGAGAACTGCATATTCGGTCCTGATGTTGACCTTAGCTTCCTGAGCTTCATCATATTCATTGCCGTCATCGCAGCTTTCACCCAGCTGGTCGAGATGATTGTTGAGAAGTTCCTTCCTTCGCTCTATTCGTCTTTGGGAATATTCCTTCCGCTCATCGCAGTGAACTGCGCAATCCTCGGTGGATCGCTCTTCATGCAGCAGAAGGATTTCGTCAATGTCGGACAGTCGGCTGTCTATGCCCTCGGTTCCGGCCTGGGATGGTACATCGCTATCGTGGCTCTTGCCGCAATCCGTGAGAAACTCTCCTACAGCAAGGTTCCGGCTCCTCTCAAGGGCATCGGTATCACCTTCATCACCGTAGGTCTTATGGGTATCGCCTTCATGGCATTCATGGGTATTTCATTGTAGGAGGACAGAAGAATGAACACAGTATTGGCATCTATAATCGTCATTGTCGCAGTGACTTTGACCCTTGTGGCACTTCTCCTCATCGTGAAGTCGGCCATCACACCTGAAGGTACCGTAAACATCGACATCAACGGCGGCAAGAAGACTCTTGACGTCCCTCAGGGCGGTGACCTTATGCACACTCTCGCAGACCAGGGAATATTCCTCCCTTCAGCCTGCGGCGGAAAGGCCAACTGCGGCCAGTGCAAGGTCCAGGTTCTCGAGGGCGGCGGAACCATCCTTCCGACTGAGACCGGCTTCTTCAGCCGCAAGCAAATCAAGGACGGCTACCGTCTTGGCTGCCAGGTGAAGATCAAGGACAACATCAAGATCCAGGTACCGGATTCAACCCTTAGCGTCAAGAAACTCGAGTGCGAGGTCATCTCCAACAAGAATGTTGCAACCTTCATCAAGGAATTCACAGTCAAGCTTCCTGAGGGTGAGCACCTCGAATTCAAGTCAGGTGAGTACATCCAGATTGACATCCCTGAATATGACATCGACTTCGCCGACATGGACATCGATGAGATCTACAGGGGCGACTGGGAGAAGTACGGATTCTTCGGCATCAAGGCCAAGAACACCGTTCCTACCGTCAGGGCATATTCAATGGCCTCTTATCCTGCAGAGAAGAACATCATAAAGCTGAACGTCCGAATCGCAACTCCTCCTTTCGACAGGAGCCAGCCGAAGGGCGTCTTCAAGATGCTGCCGGTCCCTCCGGGAGTCTCCTCTTCTTACGTGTTCTCGCGCAAGCCGGGTGACAAGGTCTGGATCTCCGGTCCGTTCGGTGAGTTCCTTCTTCCGAAGGATGATCCTGATTCACAGGAATATATCTTCGTCGGTGGTGGTGCCGGCATGGCTCCTCTGAGAAGCCACATCATGCACCTCTTCAAGACCCTGAAGACCAGCCGCGAGGTTCACTTCTTCTACGGAGCCCGCAGCCTCGTCGAGGCCTTCTACCTTGAAGACTTCGCAGAAATCGAGAAGGATTTCCCTAACTTCCACTTCCATCTTGCCCTGGACCGTCCTGATCCGGCAGCTGATGCAGCAGGAGTGAAGTATGTGGCTGGTTTCGTCCACAACGTGATGTACGAGACCTACCTCAAGGACCACGAGGCACCGGAGGACATCAAGTACTTCATGTGCGGACCTCCAATGATGGTCGGTGCAGTCAACAATCTGCTCGACAGCCTCGGAGTACAGCCGGAGAGCATCCTCTACGACAACTTCTCATAGTCCGCAAGGATTTGGTACTAAAGAATGGCCCTGAAGTTCGGGGTCATTCTTTTTTTGTGTTTGGGGCAGGACTGTTTCCACTATTAGACGAGAATTCCTAACTTTACGGTATGATTGATAGAAAAGTACAGATGATGGATGCCGGAATGGTGCTGTTCCAGACGGAGAAACCGTTCGGAACGGTGCTCGGCGGCATCAAGAAAGAATTGCTGAAATACGGCAATGTCTTAAGACGTAACGAATTCAAAGAATCGGAACTTCCCAAGACAACGGGCGACTGCGACCTGTTCCTGGACTGGTCGGGGCCTTTTAGGAAGCGCTACATCTCAGTCAGGCTTGAATATGCCGGGACGGCAGGAAGGACAGAGGATGGCGAAGAAATCCACCGCTATGCCGCGTGCATCAAGGAAGGAAACAGATGCACGGCAACCAGGCTGGTACTCGCCGTCGGATTGATGCTGCTTTGCGGCATGACAGGGGCAATAATTCCTTGTCCGGTCCCGCATTGGATCATGACAATCCTGTGTCTCGTGCCGGGCTTTTACCTTGCCTTCAAACTGGTAGAACCAAGCCGCAAGGCACAAAAGACCGTCAAGGAACTCCTCGGAATCATCCGCCAGGCCAGATAGCAGAGCCCTGGCAGGAAGGCCACGCAAGCCTGAAGGACCATAGAACAATCGACAACACCTATGAATACGTTTCTTCACTCTCACCCTTCACCATCGCCGCGGAGGCGGCGAAGGGGAATTGCTGTGGCTGTCTTTGTCGGACTGGTATTCATACCGATGGGACTGATGGCCCAGATTCCGGAACTGACAAGCCCGGATGTACTGCCGGAGTCACCGGTTGCGGCCCAGATAGCAAAGTACATCGAC
>JBJFDD010000078.1:0-2784 GCA_051889815.1 Candidatus Cryptobacteroides sp.
CAGCCACGGGCAGGAGCCATTTCCTCTGGGCTCTGCGTCCGTTCGGGGCAGCATCAGCCAAGGCAGAAACTTCCGCGAAAGCCTCTGCCATTATTTTCTCGAGTTCAGGGTCATTCTCGTGCTCGATGAGCCACAGACGGTACTCTTCCGCCTCTTCGGGGCCCATTTCCCCAAGGTAATATCTATGAAATCTGTCCTTCATCTCAAAGAAGAACAACTGAAGCCGGCTTAACGCGTAATCCTTTCTGGATTATTTTCCGGAAATCGAAATGAATTTTCAATTCATACGCTTGCGCAGGTCCCGGAGAGCGAGTTCCAGGTGTTTTTCGACCGTGCGCGGGGAGATATTCATGCGGCGTGCGATTTCCTCCGTGTCCAGATGGCCCTGACGGCTCAGGAGGAAGGCCTCGCGGCGTTTCTCCGGCATCGAAGAGAGCAGGGCGGACATACGGCTTTGAGCCTCGCCCAGATATATACTTTCTTCGGTCACGGACTCGGAGGCCCCGCTTTCCGGCAGTTCGTCCGTATAGGAAAGCATGCGCTGTCCCTTGGATTTCAGCACATTGAAGATTTCGTTCCTGGCAAGCACGAAGAGCCAGTTCTTCAGGGAGAGACCGGAATCGAGACTGTCGCGTTTGAGCCACAGCTTCATCAGGACGTTCTGGGCTATGTCCTCAGCTCTCGCGCTGTCCTTGATCATGCCGAAGACAAAGGTGCGCAGAAGGGGGAACCAATGACGGTAAACCTCCTCGTACGAGGACACGTCCGAACGTATGATGCCCTCGATGAGTTCCTTCTCTGTTTTCTTCTTCGACCACATGTCAGGACAAAGATATGCAATTTTCAAAAAAGGCAGGCGGAGAATTTCCGTCTGCCTTTTATACGGTACAAGTACCGGAGGATTATTCTGCCTGTGCCTCTGCTGCCTCTGCTGCAGGAGCCTCAACGGCTGCCTCTGCCTTCTTTGCACGGCTGCGGCGGGTTGACTTCCTGGCCTCAGGCTTGGAAGCGAGAGCGGCCTCGTTGAAGTCAACGAGCTCGATGAGTGCCATATCGGCGCCGTCACCGAGACGGAAACCGGTCTTGAGGACGCGGGTGTATCCGCCCGGACGGTTTGCTATCTTAGGGGCAACCTCACGGAAGAGCTCTGAAACGGCCTCCTTGCTCTTGAGGTAGCTGAACACGCAGCGGCGGGATGCCGTGGTGTCCTCCTTGGACTTGGTAATGAGCGGCTCTACGTAAGACTGGAGAGCCTTTGCCTTGGCAACGGTGGTCTCAATCCTCTTGTGAAGGATGAGGGAGCAAGCCATATTTGCCATAAGGGCCTTGCGGTGACCACTCTTGCGGCCAAGGTGGTTGATTGCTTTATTGTGCCTCATTATTGATTGATCTTTTTCTTGGGTTCGATATTAAACTTGGTTACATCCATTCCGAATGAGAGCTGCATCTTCTCCACAAGCTCGTCGATTTCGGCGAGGGACTTTCTTCCGAAGTTGCGGAACTTCATGAGTTCTGCACGGGAATAGGACACGAGGTCGGCGAAGGTGTCGATATCGGCTGCCTTGAGGCAGTTGTATGCACGTACGGAGAGACCCATGTCTGAAAGTTTCTGGAGGAGTTTGCGCCTGAGTTTCTGGTCTTCGTCAGTGAGGATGTTGATATCCGAATCGTTGTTGCCCTCCGGTCCTATGGTCTTGCCGTCGGTGAAGAGGCTGAAGTGGTAGATAAGGATATTTGCGGCCTCCTGGAGCGCGTCCATTGGAGAGATGGAGCCGTCAGTCACGATTTCGAGAGTAAGGTTCTCGTAGTCGGTCTTCTGCTCGACACGCCAGTCCTCGCGGGTCCAGTTGACGTTGACTATAGGAGTGTACACTGCGTCCACCGGAATGGTTCCGATAGGAGCGTTTGGATCGCGGCTCTCCTCTGCAGGAACGAAACCGCGTCCCTTGGTCACTGTGAGTGAAATCTCAAGCCTTACAGCTGTCTCGAGCGAGCAGATGTGAAGCTCAGGGTTCAGCACCTTGAAAGAAGACAATCCCTTTGAGATGTCTTCAGCGGTAAACTCCTGCTTGCCGCTGATCACGATGTTTGCTACCTCTGACTCTGCAGTATCCACCATTCTCTTGAAGCGAACCTGCTTGAGGTTAAGGATGATGTCCTGCATGCCCTCGATTACGCCCGGGATGGTTGCGAACTCCTGGTCCACACCCGAGATTCTGATCGAGCTGATAGCAAAACCTTCCAGAGAAGACAACAGCACACGACGGATGGTGTTACCGATGGTCTGGGCGAAACCCGGCTCAAGAGGACGGAATTCGAAACGGCCGACGGTATCAGTTCCTTCGAGCATGATCACCTTGTCTGGCTTCTGAAATGCTAAGATTGCCATAGAAATTTCTTTTAGGTGTTACTTATTACTTGGAGTAGAGTTCGACGATGAGCTGCTCGTTGATGTTCTCAGGGATTTCCTCGCGTACAGGGACATTGAGGTATTTTCCGCTGAGGTTCTTTGCGTCGAATTCAATCCAGGAGTACTTGCGGGCAGAGCCAACGGCGTTGGTGATGACCTCAAGGCTCTTGGACCTCTCACGAACTGCGATGACGTCGCCCGGCTTCACGATGGAAGAAGGGATGTTGCATACCTCACCGTTGACGGTGATGTGGCAGTGTGAGATGAGCTGGCGTGCAGCAGCCCTGGTAGGAGCCACACCCATACGGTAAACGAGGTTGTCGAGACGGGACTCGAGGAGGATGAGGAGGTTCTCACCCTTCTGTCCCTTCATG
>JBJFDD010000079.1:0-10283 GCA_051889815.1 Candidatus Cryptobacteroides sp.
CGGGATAGCCCCTTTGATGGCACGTGACGAGACCCATGCGGTTGAGATTGAATTCGCCAGGGCAGCATATTCAGCTGTCGCAACCCTCCAGTCCAGGCAGCTTGCCATTCTCCCTGCCACTTTCTTCAAACTCCTTGCGCAACTCCTGCTTCCTGTTTCGGTGCCTTTCAACGGCGAACCGCTGAAGGGTCTCCAGATCATGGGGCCTCTCGAAACCAGGGCGCTGGATTTCCGCAATGTGGTGATTCTTTCCTGCAATGAAGGCATGTTCCCCCGCCGGTCGGTAAGTTCTTCCTTCGTGCCGCCCGAGCTCCGAAAGGCCTTCGGACTTCCTACCTATGAATATCAGGACGCGGTCTGGGCCTACTACTTCTATCGGCTGATCCAGAGGGCGGAGAAGGTTACCCTGGTCTATGATTCCCGCACGGAAGGACTCAAGGGAGGCGAGGAAAGCCGTTACATCAAACAATTGGAGTACTATTACAATCTGCCTCTGAAGAGGATGTTCGCCAATTCGGACCTTGCCGACGACATCAGTGACAAGACAATCGCCAAGACTGCCCGGGACATCGAAATACTACGCGGGAAAGCTCTTTCGGCTACTGCCCTCAAGGCCTATCTTGACTGTCCTGCCAAGTTCTACTACCGCACGGTCCGCGGACTCAGGGCCAATGACGAAGTGACCGAGGACCTTGATGCCGGAATGGTAGGAAATGTCTTCCACAAGACCATGCAGCATTTCTATTCCCGGGAAAAGGTTACTGCCGGCTATCTCAAGACAGTCCTGGCGAACAGGGACGGAATCAAGGCCATGGTGCGCAGGTATATCCTGGAAGAGCTTAAAGCGGTCGAAGTAAGCGGCAGGAATCTTGTCACAGAGGAAGTCATCACTGAATATGTCGTCAAGACAATAGCCGCAGACATGGCGCTTCTGGTTGACGGCGGTTATGACGGATTCGGAATCATCGGCCTGGAGAAGAAAGTTACCGGACAGATGGAAGGCTTCAACCTTGTCGGCTACATTGACAGGATCGACACCTGCCGCCCGGGCGAAGTCCGGATTGTCGACTACAAGACAGGAAGAGTGGAAAAGGACGATGTGGACATCACCGACGCGAGTGCCGGGGCAGTCTCGGAGAAACTCTTCGGCTGTGACAACAATAAGCGCCCGAAGATTGCCCTCCAGCTTTTCCTCTATGACTATCTGGTCTGCCAGGGCGGAATGCATGCAGGAGACCGGATCGTCAATTCAATCTATTCGCCGGTGGCCCTGGCCATCGAACCGGTGAAAGAGGTTCCTCTCAGCGGAGAGTTCCAAAGGCTCGCCGAAGAGGGTGTACGTGCACTGCTCCGGGAGATTGGCTCACTTGAAACCGGTGAGTGGAAGAAGACAGAGTCGGCTGATACTTGCCGGAATTGTGATTTCAGAATGATTTGCGGAAGATGATAAAGATAATGAAAGCATCGGCCGGGTCGGGAAAAACCTACAACCTTGCCAGGACTTATATCAGGCTTGCCCTTAGCAGGACGGACCGGCACGCGTACCGGCATATCCTTGCGGTAACCTTCACCAACAAGGCTACTGATGAGATGAAGGCGAGGATACTCAAGGAACTGCATGTCCTTGCCAGCAACACTGAAAGTTCCCCGTATTTCTCTGACCTGCTGCCGGAATTCGGTTCTGCCGAAGCCCTTGCAAAGAGGGCTTCCCAGGCATTGAGCGACATCCTTCACGACTACGGCTCATTCTCGGTCAGTACCATAGACAGATTCTTCCAGCACGCCTTGAAGGCTTTCGCAAGGGAAATCGGCCAGTTCGCCAACTATCAGGTCGAGCTGGACAGGAAATCCCTGGTTTCCGAAACCGTGGACAGGATCCTGGACTCTCTCTCGGAAGATAACCCCGCGTTGCTGAAATGGTTGACCGGGGCGGTCATCAGTGAGTTGTCCGAGGGCAAGAAGTTCAATCTGGAGAGCAGGCTGGACAAGATTGCGGAAAGTCTCCTGTCCGAGGAACACCGCACACTTGTCGAAAAATTCGGCATAGATGAAGTGAAGGAATATTCACAGGACAATCTTGCGGCCCTGAAAAAGAGCCTCCGTGAGGCCAGGAACGGATTCATCAAAGGCGCGAAATGCCGCGCCGGAGCCCTCGTCGATGCCTTCGGACGTAACGGCCTGCAGCCGGCCGATTTCTGCAGGAATGTGATGGACAAGGTCTATGAATATGCCGGCATATCCCTGAATGACATCCCTCCCGTACTTAAAAAGACCCATTACAACTGCAATCAGGACTACTCCTGCTGGTTCCGCAAGGCACAGTTTAAGGAATATGCCCATCTCGAAGGAGAACTGATGCCCCTTTACCGGGATTTCTACAAGTTCGTCACGGTTTCCATAAAGGACTATTACACTGCGGGAACGGTTCTCGGGATTGTGGACGAAATGGCCATCGCGATGGACCTGTACCGTGAATTCAACCAGCTCCTCAAGGAGAAGAATGTGGTCAGCCTAGATGATTCCAATGCCCACCTGAGGGACATCATCGACGGTTCCGATGCCCCTTTCATCTACGAGAAACTCGGTGTCCGCTATGACAGTTTCCTCCTGGATGAATTCCAGGACACCTCCAGGATACAATGGAACAATTTCCTTCCACTCCTGAAGGAAAGCGATTCCAAGGGTGGGGACAGCCTGATTGTGGGAGATGTCAAGCAGAGCATCTACCGATGGAGAGGTTCTGACTGGAAAATGCTCTCCGGGGATGTGCAGCAGTGCTTTCCACACTGCTCTGTCGAATCCCTTGACAGCAATTACCGGAGCCTCGGCAACATAGTACGGTTCAACAACGGCTTCTTCCGTTATGCTGCCCGCATCATGGATTCCCTTCTGGAAAAGTACCCGGGGAGCCTGGCAGTGTCGTCGATATATTCAGAAACCGACTGCGTGCAGAATGTACGTGTGAAGGATAGCTCCGAAGGCTGTGTGACTGCAGTATTCTGTGACCGGAGCAGCCAGAAAGCCCGGGTGCTCGAGTCTGTAAGGGAGGCTCTAGCATCCGGGGCCCGTCCCGGGGACATTGCCGTTCTTGTCAGGACCAACTCTCATGGCGCGGAAGTTGCCAAGTACTTGATGGATAACGGGATAAAGGTTATTTCTGATGACTCCCTCTACCTGAAGTCTTCATCTGTGGTCCGCCAGGCAGTATCCCTCATGTCCGCTCTTGTCAATGAAACTGACAGCATCGGCTCATTCATTGCCCGGGAAATGGGTATCGGACTTGAAGAGCAGGTTGACCATCTCTCGCTGATTGACTTCTGCGAAGGCCTGCTCAGGAAGGTCAGGGACTATGACAGCAGGCGTTTTGATTCGCAGACCCAGTACATCCAATCCTTCATGGATTATGTCCAGGATTTTGTGGCTTCCAACGGAAACTCCCCGGACCTTTTCCTCAAAGTCTGGGCGGATGCGGATCCGAAAATCAGTTCGCCTTCCGACCCGGATTCGGTCAGGGTGATGACAATCCACAAATCGAAGGGACTGGAATTCCCGCACGTGATCTTCCCCTATGCCGAGGGCGTCAAACTGGCTGGTGATTCAGAACACTGGTGCCGGCCTGAAGTTGAGGGAACTGCCCTGGAAAACATCCTGGTCGGCATCTACAAAGTGGGACTGCACTTGCCGGATAATGAAAACACCTATTTCCACCAGAATGCCGTCAGTGAGATGAACGACCAGTTCATCGACAACATCAATGTCTTCTACGTGGCGCTGACACGTGCCGCGAAGAGCCTTACAGTGATAGCTGAAATGCCCAAGAAAGACATTCTGGAAGGGGATGAAGCAAAAATTGCGAATCTCTCCCATCTCCTCTACTGCTATTTCCTCAACGGGGAGGCCGGCGCTGGCGTGGAAACCTGCGACGGCGGAGACTTCCGCATATTCAGGATAGGAAAACCTTATGACTTCACGTCCATGCCGGAAAAGGCTTCGGGAATATGCGGCATTTCACCGGGCTATCCTTCCATTCCGCTCAATCCCGCCCCGGGGAATACTGACGGGGATGTGCGCGAACGCGGACGCCTGAAGTTCAGCGCCGATTCCATCGACTTCTTCAACGATGAAGCCACCGCGTCGAAGTCATCAAGGCTGAATGGCTCGGTAATGCATTCCATCCTGTCGAAAGTCAACACCTCCTCCGACATCGAGTCTGCAGTTGTCGGGGCGGTGGATAGCGGAGATCTTGACCCTTCCCGCAAAGATGAGTGTATCAGGGCCCTCCTCAGGGCGGTCTCATCTCACCCGGAGTGGTTTGATGCCAACACCGGAAAGGTCTATCCGGAGTTGTCCCTCATCGATACCGACGGCAACATCTACCGTCCGGACAGGGTGATGGTCAACGGCCCCGAGGTAACCATTGTCGACTACAAATTCGGCGAAAAGGATCCGCGCTACCGCAGGCAGGTCGACCGTTATGCCGACATCTACCGCAGGATGGGTTATCGTGAGGTTAATTCATACATTTGGTATGTGCCGTCGGACACTGTCGAATAATTACACTGAATTTTGCTATCTTTGCGTATTGGACATTTCGAACTTATGGAAGAATCACTCAATGGAATAAAACTCTACTACAACACAGAGAAAAAGACCCTCAGGATGCCTGAATATGGCAGGCACATATTCAATATGGTCGAAAGCCTCAAGGCTATTCCCGACAGGGCCAAAAGAAGCGAACAGGCCCGCGCCGTGGTCAAGGTGATGGAGACCCTTAATCCCCAGGTGCACTCACAGGAGAACTACAGCCAGAAACTCTGGGACCATCTCTACATGATTGCCGGGTACGACCTGGACATCGACTCTCCCTATCCTGCACCCCTCCCGGAAGCGAAGGAAGTTCCTCCGATGCCGATCGTGACTTACCGCTCTCCGGTTAAGGCCAACCATTACGGCCGCAACATCGAGAGCATCATCGACTTGATAGCCAGCGAGCCGGAAGGTGAAGTCAAGACGGCGATGATCCGTTCCCTGGCAGTTTACATGAGGCAGCAGTACCTTATCTGGAACAAGGACAGCGTTGCTGACTCCACGATTTTCTCGGACATCGAGAAACTTTCCGGTTACCGGATAAAGATACCCGAGGGACTTGAACTGGCCAAGATTTCGGGCGACACGAATTTCTCCCGTCCGGGGATGAGCATCAATGTCGGCGGTGCCGGCGGCAACCGGAAGAACAACAAGAGAGGAAACAGGATGAACCGCAAATGAAACTGTTCGGTTTTTGGAACAAGATAGATGAAGATGACCGGATGAGGATGGTGAAAATCACCGGAATCATCGCCGGTCTCTTCACCCTTTTCACTCTGTTGTCGATAGTCTCATACCTCTTCACCTGGAAAGCCGACCAGAGCCTTTTCGCATCTCCTGTCGGAGACATCTCGATGGAGGTCCGTAACATCTGCGGCAAGCTTGGCTTCAAATGGTCCGATTTTCTCGTGAGGCATTGCTTTGGTCTGGGCAGTTTCGCCCTTATCGTCATTCTTTTCGCGGTTTCGGTCAGGCTCATCGCCGACAGGTGGCATCATTCGATGCTGAGAACCTTGCTTCTGACCCTCACCGGTACAATCTGCGCTTCCTTGGTCCTGGGCTACATTTCATCTGCCTTCGGCCTTTCCAATGCCTTCGGCGGCGGACTGGGAGGCCGTTGCGGCGATTCTGCTTTGCTCTGGCTGCGATCCCTGTTCGGAGATGTCTTCACACCTCTCCTTCTGCTTGCACTGGTTGTCTTCTGGCTGTTCCTGGCCAGCAACCGCTTTACACGATGGTTCAACAGCCTCTGGCAGTCCGTTCCGGGGAGAACTTCCGGAAGGAAGGGAAAGGAACCACGTCATTCAGCCGGGGAAAAAGTCGAAAAGGAGCCGGCAGATGAGGAAGGTACCACTGTAATCACCCCGGAGAAGGTCCTCGAGCCTGTCGCCGTCCTCCGTCCTTCCATTGCGGCAGTGCCTGCAGTATCTGCCAAACCTGTTCCCGGACCTCAGGAGGGAAGCCGTCCGGAAAGCACTTCCGGCGATTTCAAGATAGTCAAGGACAATGGGCTGACAACCAAGGTGGACCACGACCTTCCGCGCATCGATGTGCGGGACGAACTCCCCCTCTACCGCATGCCTTCCCTGGAACTTCTTGAGGAATATGCTTCCCGCCGCCATGAACCTTCATCCGAGGAGCTTCAGCGCAACAACAACAAGATCCGGGCTACCCTCGCGAATTACAAGATCCAGGTAAATGATGTCCAGGCTATTGTAGGACCGACAGTTACCCTCTACAAGGTTTATCCGGCTCCCGGAGTCAAGATCTCCGAGATAAAGAAACTTCAGGAGGACATCGGAATGTACCTCCATGCAAGGGGAGTCCGTGTCGTGACCCTGACGGATTCTGTCGGAATCGAGGTCGCCAATGACTGCCCGTCTGTGGTGCCGATGCGGGCAGTGCTCAACAACAAGGCCTTCATGGGCAGCAAGGCGGAACTTCCTGTTGCCATCGGTTACACCATCCAGCAGAGTGTCAAGGTCTTCGACCTGGCCGATGCCCCGCATCTTCTCGTGGCCGGTGCAACCAAGCAGGGAAAATCCGTCGGGCTGAACGCCATCGTGACCTCCCTGCTCTATTCGAAGCATCCTTCAGAGCTCAAGCTTGTCTTCATCGATCCGAAGATGGTAGAGTTTTCGGCATATTCAAGCCTGCTGCACCACTATCTTGCAGTCCTTCCGTGCAACGATGAGAAGGAAGAACTCGACAATGCCATCGTCAAGAAGGCAGACAAGGCAGAAAAGGTCCTCCGCTCCCTCTGTATCGAGATGGACCAGCGCTACGAACTCCTCAGCAAGGCTCTAGTCCCGAACATCAAACTCTACAACGAAAAGTACAGGGACCGCCGCCTGCTGCCGACCGAGGGACACCGTTTTCTGCCATACATTGTCACTGTCATCGATGAATATGCCGACCTGACGATGTCCGTCGGAGGTTCGGGCGAGTCGAAGAACACGGCAAGGAGCATCACGACCTCGATAATCCGTCTTGCCCAGAAGGGAAGGGCTGCCGGAATCCACGTGATCCTCGCGACCCAGAGACCTTCCGCCGATGTGATTACCGGCCTCATCAAGACAAACTTCCCTACCAGAATCGCCTTCAGGGTGGTTTCCAGGATTGATTCTTCAGTCATCCTTGATTCCACAGGAGCCGAAAAACTGATCGGAAAGGGCGACATGCTCTACTATGCCGGAGTCGAGATGGAACGTGTCCAGTGTGCCTACATCGGTCCGGAAGAAATCCATTCCCTCACCCGGTACATCTCATCCCAAACCGGCTACAAGAAGAGCTACAACACTCCTTACTATCTTCCTGAAGTCCTTGACACTTCGGACGATGGTTCCGGAGGGGCAGTGGACATGAACAACCTGGACGAGCGTTTCGAGGAGGCCGCCCGTCTGGTGGTTACGACCCAGAGAGGCTCGACCTCCGATCTCCAGAGACGTCTCGGAATGGGCTATGCCAAGGCCGGAAGGGTAATGGACCAGCTGGAATCAGCGGGTATTGTAGGCCATCAGGAAGGCTCCAAACCGCGGCAGGTCCTTGTTGCAAGCCTGGAAGAACTTGAGACCATTCTCGCCTCCTACAGGAAGGTATGACACGCTGGCACGTCTCTTGTGCTGAATGTACATCATATATGAGAATATTCAAACGTACCATTGCCACTCTGGCATTTGCGGCCCTCGCCGCATCCCGGCTTTGCGCCGTCGGGCCTGACATGGAGTCCTTTTTCGCCAAGGTCTCCTCTTCCCTGGTTTCATTCGGGTATTCCTTCGTGTGCCGCACTTCCGATTCCAGGATGACCGGAGACGGGGAAGTGATGCTGCAGGACGACTGCTTCCTGGCAAGGGGAAACGGCCTTGAAATCCGGTGTGACGGACAGACTCTCTGGACCCTGGACACCGTCGCCGAGGAGGCAGTGGTAGAGACCGTGTCTTCCCGGACGGATGCCCTTCTTGCCAATCCGGCGATGCTGATCGTTTCAGCAGGGGAGTACTTCAATGTCTCATCATCGGGTCCAGCAACTTTTGCCGGACAGCCGGCTGACAAGGTGTCCCTGACCCCGAAAACAGCCCCGAAGTCTTCCTCCGACATTTCCGGGCTGACACTGTATTTCAGGAAAGGTACTCTCCTTCTTGTAGGAGCCGAGGCCGGAATGAAGGATGGAACATTCTCCACCTTCACCCTCAATAACTTCAAGTACTCTGACAAACTGCAAGAAAAAGAGTCTTTCCGTCTGGACGAAAAGACTCTCGGTTCTTCTTATGTCGTCACCGACCTGAGGTAAACGCGGTGATTCCTATTTTCTCCTGATGCATCTGACGTTGGCGCGGAAGGACTCCTTGTTGCCCTTGCCGATCATCAGGTTGTTGTTCTTGACGTAGATGTAGCGGTAGAAACCATTGTCTCCTTCCTCGTCTGCTGTCCAGAATGCAGCATATTCATTGAGACCTGAAAACCTTGTGCTGCCGTCCATGTCGGTGCAGTAGCCGGTCGGAATTGTGCACAGACCGGTAGAGTTCGTGATTTTGACCTGTGGCCAGAATTCCCACATCCGGCTGTCGTTGAACAGGGCGTTGACCATAAACTCACCGGCGACATCCTTCAATTCCTCGTGCTCCTTGAAGTCCCCTTCTTTGTTGACCTTGCGCGCAAGCTCCACAAAATCGGCATCGGTCGGAAGCTCCCATCCTTCCGGGCAGGCAGTTTGGGCCTCGGTCCAGGTGTAGTACTTTCCGAAAATCATGTCCATCACGGGGCTGTCCTCATAGGAGACTCCGCTTCCTGAATATGCCAGGTTCATCTTGAACCAGCGCGGGAATTCTTTCGTGCAATAGTACTGGTTGCCGTCCCTGGAGTCCTTCTCCCGGTAGCTGTCCTCGGTCAGCTGCGCGTCCTTGATCGTGGTGTTTATCTCGGGGCTGACCACCTGGAAGGTTGCCTTGGCGCTGGACTGGTAGTAGCCCTTGGCGTAGCCGATGCAGGTGATGGTATACTCTCCCAGATCGTGAGGGACCTTGATTGTGACGGATCCGTCACCTTCTCCGCCTTCCACCCTGGTCGTGTCCTTTTCGGAATTCCAGGTGTTGTAGTAGTAGATACCGATGTTCTCCGGAACTGTGATGCCTGTAGGCGTAAGGGTGATCTCCTCATCCCTGTTGAGGAAAGAGTTGACTTTGGTCGTGAAGCGCAGGGTTCCTGTCATGTACTCGCTGAAAGTCGTCTCTTTCTCCTTCTCCTTGCAGGATGGGAAAGCGACTGCAAGAGCGGAAACCAGCAGTATGGTCCTTGTGAATTTCATTTTGTCTAGCATAGCATACAAATATCGCATAAAAATCCCAAATACGGTAGCCTTTAATCAAAAACTGCTCCAAGAATGATGAGAATCGGCAGCAATTGCGTAAATTGCAACCATGAAAACCATTTTCCAGGTCAAGGCAATCATTGCCGCAAGCATATTCAGCATATTCATCCAGGGCTGTTCATCTTCTCCTGAATATGCCCGTGTGCGCGGATATGCACAGGGCGGCGAATATTCAGTCACCTACAACCGCAAAGGCGTCCGGGTTGAACATAGTGCTGTCATCCATGCAATCGATTCAATCCTGACCCTGGTCGATACCACTCTCTCGGGCTACAACAGGAACTCGATCCTTAGCCGCAGCAATGCGGGGGAGAAAGTTACTTACAACGACTTGTTCATGGATGTCTTTTCCCGTTGCCGGAAATATCATGAGCTGACCGGAGGAGCCCTGGATGTGGCTGCCGGCCCCTTGTTCGATGCCTGGGGCTTCGGTTTCAGGAATTCATCCCTTCCTTCTGCGGAGACCGTGGACAGTCTCAGGGCTATCTGCGGGATGGACAAGATACTGCCTGACCTGCGCTCATCTGTGCCCGGAGTAAATCCGGTGCTGAATTTCAACGCAGTTGCCCAGGGATTGACCTGCGACCTGGTTGCCGGCTACCTCCACTCAATCGGAGTCCGCGACATGCTGGTGGACATCGGTGAAATCTATTGCGAAGGGGTGAATGCAAAGGGCAATTGCTGGAAAGTGGGCGTTGACAGGCCTGTGGACGGGAACATGACCCCGGGGGCTGACCTGGACGGAATATGGCAGGGCGATGGCAGCGGCTGCGGAATCGTGACTTCCGGCAACTACAGGAAGTATTATGAAAAGGACGGGAAGAAATAT
>JBJFDD010000080.1:0-2777 GCA_051889815.1 Candidatus Cryptobacteroides sp.
GAAGGGACTCGCCATCGTGCTGAACGGTACAACCTACAAATCGGAGAACGGTCTTCTCGACCTGGTCAGGGACAATCTGTCGGAAACCCCTCTTTACGACCCGATACACCTCGAGGGAGAGGACATCGAAATCGTCCTGACCCACGGCAACTCCTACGGGGAAAACATCTCTTCCTTCGTCAACGGCCAGAACACCAGGGATGGAGGAACCCACCTCGCAGCCTTCAGGGAGGCCATCGCAAAGACCCTCAAGGAATATTTCAAGAAGAATTACGCTCCGGAGGACTGCAGGCAGGGGATAATCGGTGCAGTCAGCATCCAGATCCAGGAGCCGAATTTCGAGGGACAGACCAAGACCAAGCTAGGTTCCACCTACATGTGGGAAAAGTACAAAACCGATGAAAACGGACGGAAGATCCAGAATCCGGACGGTTCCCTGGAAATTGACCGGGGTCCTACCATCAGGTCCTTCATCAACGATTTCGTGGCCCGCAACCTGGACAACTACCTCCGCATCCACCTTGACCTTGTCCCGATCATAGAGGAAAAGATCAAGGCGTCCCAGGCCGAAAGGTTGGAGATTTCCGGCATCCAGAAGAAGACCCGCGAGAGGAACAGGAAGGCGAATGTCTACAACAAGAAACTGCGTGACTGCAGGTATCATTTCTCCGACAGGATTCCGAAGGACAAGGAAGACCTCAAGGAGAAGACCAGCATATTCATTACCGAGGGCGATTCCGCGAGCGGAACCATCACCAAGGTGCGCAAGGCCGACTACCAGGCTGTGTTCAGCCTCCGTGGCAAGCCTATCAACTGCTACAAGGAAAGCCACAAGAAGGTAGCCGAGAACGAGGAACTCAACCTTCTGATTTCCGCGCTGGGGGTGGAGGATGACCTTGACAATCTCCGCTACAACAATATCATCGTTGCGACCGATGCCGATGATGACGGAATGCACATCAGGATGCTGGTGCTGACCTTCTTCATGAAGTATTACCCGGACCTTATCCGCCGCGGACACGTGCATATTCTCCAGACTCCCCTGTTCAGGGTCGCCAACAAGAAGGAAAGGCGCTACTGCTACACCGGGGAAGAAAAGGAAGCTGCCGTCAAGGCGATGAAGGATCCTGTACAGATTACCCGATTCAAAGGCCTGGGTGAGATTTCTCCGAATGAGTTTGTCGATTTCATCGGAGATGACATGAGGCTTGACATGGTCGCCATCTCGGACGAAGAATCCATTGCGGAAATAATGGAATTCTACATGGGCGACAACACTATCGACAGACAGAATTTTATCAGGGCGAATCTCAAGTCCGAAGCTGAGCTCGAAGACGTTAACATTTAGACTTACCATGAACAAGAAATCAAGATGGGCAAGATTCTGCGGATGGCTCCTAAAGAAGATGGGATGGACATCCGACAGTGGTCCGATTCCGGAGGACAAGGGCATCATACTCGGTGTTCCGCACACTTCATTTATGGATTTCATCGTGTCATACCTTTTTTATGCCCAGTTCGACATCCCGGCCTACGTGATGATCAAGAAAGAAATGTTCTTCTGGCCGTTGGGACCGATTCTCAAGAAACTGGGCGGAGTGCCGGTGGACAGGTCCAATGCAACGGCAATGACCAAGAGCCTGATTGACAAGATGGAGACTGTCAAGCAGTTCCACCTCGCAATTGCCCCGGAAGGTACCCGAAAGGCCACCCGCAAATGGAAAACAGGCTACCACCTCATTGCAAAAGCGGTCGGCTGTCCTGTCTATATGGGCTATTTTGACTGGAAGACCAGGCACATCAGCGTCGGCAAGAAAGTGGAACTTACCGACAACGCCCGTGAGGACACAGACCGGATACAAGCCCTCTACGAGGAAATGCACCTTGAAGGCCGCCATCCTGAAGGATATGTAACCCGCTAATCCGCCAAGCCAATGTCAATCAAAAGCAAGCTATTCCGAGCCACCAGGGAGAACTACATCACAACCCTGGCAAAGTTATTTGAATATGCTACCGACAACTTCGCGAACCGACCACTCTCCAGGTTTGTCGACGGAGGCCAGGAATATACCTACGCCTCATTCAAGCACAAATGCCTTGAGCTCTCCCACATGTTCAACCGGTACGGGGTCGGAGCCCGGGACAAAGTTGCCATCCTGTCCCAGAACATGCCGAACTGGACAGTCGCGATGTTCTCCTGCGTACCTTTCGGAAGGGTATGCGTCCCGATACTACCGGACTCTTCAGAAAGTGAAGTGACCAACATCCTGAACCACTCCGAATGCAAGGCTATATTCATTTCAAAACGTCTGCTGCCGAAACTTTCGGAAGAAGTTCAAGAAAAGATGACTCTCGTGGTTGACATCGAGACATTCGAGATCATCCGCAAGGATGACTCGGCCTTTACTTGCGACGGACATGGAATCGACCCCCAGGCGGACGACCTGGCCTGCATCATCTACACTTCCGGGACTTCCGGCAACGCAAAGGGAGTAATGCTCAGCCACAGGAACTTATGCCATAACATCATTGCCGCCTTCCATGCCCACAAGGCCAACAGGAAGGACGTCTGGCTTTCCATACTCCCGATGTCCCACACCTATGAGATGGCTTTCAGCGTACTGTATCCTCTCTATGTCGGAGGCAGCGTCAACTATATCCAGAAACCGCCGACTCCCACGATTCTCATCAAATCGATGAAGAAGGTCAGGCCGACCATCATGTGTTCAGTCCCCCTTGTCATAGAGAAGGTTTACAAGACCAGCGTGGTCCCGACA
>JBJFDD010000081.1:0-2743 GCA_051889815.1 Candidatus Cryptobacteroides sp.
ATTGAAGTTCAGCATCTTACGCGGGAATTCAAGCCCTAAGGTTTTCTTTGTGTTCTAATTTGGGATTTTGAATGGCTATTGAAATTGAAGAAGAAAGAGTCTGGTTTGCAATGAGAGTGACCTATCGGAGGGAACTCATTGCGAAGCGCCAGCTTGACGAAATGGGGATTGAGAACTTTATTCACAAAAAATATGCCAGGGATCCCAAACACCCCAAAAAGAAAATTCTTGTTCCGGTCATCCACAACCTGCTTTTCGTCCACACCCTTCCTTCCACAATGCGGCAGATCAAGGAAAAATACATCCCGTACCTGCAGTATATGATGGACAGCCGAAAAGGAGAAAAGATACTGGTTCCTGACAAGCAGATGCGGCAGTTCATCGCCGTCACAGCAGACTACGACGAGACCCTGCTGTACTTCCAGCCGGGAGAACTCAATCTCGCCAAAGGGACCCGGGTGCGGGTCACGGGAGGCTCCCTGGAAGGCTATGAGGGAGTATTCCTCAAGGTCAAGGGAGCGCGAGACCGCCGGCTCGTCATACAGATTGAAGATGTCATAACAGTCGCCAAGGCCCTGGTCCATCCAGACCTGGTGCAGGTCCTTGAACCGGAAAAGAAATAACTGACAACAGTATCGCAAATGATTATCGCCGTAGATTTTGACGGAACAATCGTCGAACACAGGTATCCCGCAATCGGGAAGGAAATCCCCTTTGCCATTCCGACACTCAAAAGGCTGCAGGAGGAGAGGCACATCCTGATTCTCTGGACAGCACGCGAGGGCCGGCTGCTTGAGGAGGCCCTGGATTTCTGCCGCGAGCGCGGGCTCGAATTCTATGCCGTCAACTCCAACCTTCCAGAAGATCTGCTGGACGAGTCCGTGAGTGTCTCCCGGAAGCTCAAGGCCGACCTCTACATCGACGACCGCAACCTCGGAGGACTCCCGGACTGGGGAGTAATCTACGAAATGGTGACCAATCACTGGACTTACGAAGAGTATCTCCGAGCCACCGGAAATCCTCTCGCCCCTGCACCCCGTCCCGGCTTCTGGGCCAGGCTTTTCAGGGCAGGGAAGTGACATTGCAATGAGCAAGGAAAACACTGGACAAATCGAATCCCTGGCAGACCATTCAGCCAACAACCGCCGCATCGCGAAAAACACGCTGATGCTCTATGTGCGGATGCTGTTCGGGATGCTGGTCTCCCTCTACACCTCCAGGGTACTTCTCAATGCCCTCGGTGTCGAGGACTATGGCATTTCCAGTGCCGTAGGCGGATTCGTGTCGATGTTCTCGCTCATCTCCGCATCCCTTTCTTCGGCAGTGAGCCGCTTCCTGACTTTCGAACTCGGAACCGGCAACAAAGAGAGACTCCGCCTCGTCTTCTCGACATCCCTGATGATCCAGGTGATTCTCGTCATCATTGTCCTGGTCCTGTCCGAAAGTCTCGGAATCTGGTTCCTGCATAACAAGATGACGATTCCCCCAGAGAGGATGGGAGCGGCAGAAGTCGTTTTCCAGGCATCGATACTTTCATTCGTTTTCGGTCTCTTTTCAGTGCCATTCAACGCCTCTATCGTCTCCCACGAGAGATTGGGGGCCTTCGCTTTCTTCGGCATATTCGAAATCCTGGCCAGGCTCGCGATTGTCATCTTCATAGCCTATTCCTCGCAGGTGAGCGACAGGCTGATAACCTCTTCCATCCTCTTCTCGGTCCTCGGGCTCACGATGCAGGCAATCTATCTCTTCTACTGCCGGCGCAGTTTCGAGGAATGCAGGATAAGATTCTTGTTTGACAGGATAATATTCAAGGAAATGGGAGGATTCGCCACCTGGAACTTCATCGGATGCACAGCCGGACTCCTGAAGGACCAGGGTGTCAACCTGCTCTACAATGTGTTCGTCGGCCCGGTCCTGAACGCAGCGAGAGGGATAGCGACTTCTGTCAACACTGCCGTCACGTCCTTCGCCTCCAACTTCATGACCGCCCTCAATCCGCAGATAACCAAGCTCTATGCGGCAGGCGACCTGGACTATGCGCATTCCCTTGTCGAGAGAGGGTCGAGATTCTCGTTCTACATCATCCTGTTCTTCGCCGTCCCGATCCTGATGGAGACTGAATTCATACTCGGACTCTGGCTGGGCAAGTTCCCGGAGCACAGCATCGACTTCGTCCGTCTTGTGCTGATGACGTCGCTGATCAGCACTTTGTCGAACACCCTAATCAACCTGCAGAACGCGACGGGGAAGATTCGTAACTATCAGATCGTGGTGGGCGGCATCCTGATGTTGAACTTTCCTCTCTCCTATATCTGCCTGAAACTCGGGATGCAACCTGAGTCAACTTACATTGTGGCGATTATTGTGGACATCGCCTGCCTCTTCGCCCGTCTCCTCTTCCTCCGGAAGATGGCCGGCCTGTCGATGCCACATTTCATAAGACACGTGCTGCTGAATGTCACCATCGTGACTGCATCCGCTGTGGTGATTCCATTCATACTGCATCTTACATTGCCCCTTGGCTGGCAGCGATTCCTGATAGTAGGATCCGTCAGCGTGGTGACAGTACTCCTCTCCGTTCTCTACCTCGGCTGTTCCGCCGAAGAGAGGCAACTCATCCTCGGAAAAGCCAGGACAATAATCAACCGGATACGTGGTTAACATAACAGACAAGAAGAATTGCTGCGGCTGCTCCGCCTGCGCCATTGTGTGTCCATTCGATGCAATATCAATGGTTCCGGAC
>JBJFDD010000082.1:0-2720 GCA_051889815.1 Candidatus Cryptobacteroides sp.
TGTTGCAGAATGGAGTTTCCACGGACATTGTCGCCAACTGCACGGGGCTGAGCCTTGACGAGATTGAAGCTCTGACAATGTAGCTATCTGATCCATTTACTTATCAAATTCGATCAAGAATAGAACCGGATTCGACTATAATCCAACCTGAGGAGAAGGCGGCACCGCAGCCGGAATAAACGACCTCCGGCTGCTACGAAACGAAGCTGCGCGAGCTCGCTTGAATGGCTCGCGCAGTTTCGGTCGTTGCCTGTCCTTTCTGTAAGGATGACAAAGTCTGCCACGGGATGTGGCCCCAGAGACCCCTATAGGCAGGGGTGCCGTGTCAGGAGCCCCGGAGCCCGTCCCCAGCCCGCTCACCACCCCCGGCCACACCCCGAAAGCCCAGCAAACTTCCACCGGCCCCGCCGGAACCATCGACGACAGGGCTGACGTTACCATCACTCGAAAATCCGGTCGTTCTCTTCGCTGTTGAGACCGTACTGTTTGATCAGGATGGAGATTTCAGGGTCGAGATTGCCTCGGAAACGGTAGGACGGGTTTTGGCGGCAGGAGGTGACGTAGTGGTTCACTGCCTTGCTGAAATCACCGTCCCGGGAGTAGAGGATGGCCAGGAGGTAATTCACCTGGGCTGTCTTCTCCAGCTTGGAGAGGATTCTCATCGCATTCAGGTTGCGCTCCATTCCCATGTAGGCCACGGCCGTGTTGAAATCATCATAAGGACGCAGCAGGGTCAGGGCCTCCGCATAGTTCATGTCACGCAGTTCCTGGACTCCGCGCATGTAGGTGCTGTCCAGGACGGTTGTGTGGACGGTGTCCTTGATCATGCCCTTCCTGTGGAGATAGCAGTTGAATTTCACGGTCCTGAGCCTCGGGTAGAGAGCCTCCTTCATGTAGCGGTAGTAATCCTGCTTCTTCATCTTGGTCTCGCGCAGGTCAGGGTTGGACTCCCCTCTCAGGTCGAAATAGTCATTCTTCTGGTCATCGTTCATCACCACATCATTCCTCACGAGAACATCCAGGTCATCCCAGTTCTCCGGAATGCAGCGCGGGGTGAAACGGATTTCAACTGGTTTCTCCCCCTCCTCGACCTTCTGCTCCTCCCCGTTGAACGACATCGAGAAGCCCGCCTCCAGTCTCAATGAATCCCTGTAGCTTTCAATGAACTTGTCAAAATACTTAGACACTGCCTCGGAACGCTTCTGAGCCAAAGTCCTGTTCATCGCAAATGACCCTTCCGGGGATGCGGTTGCGCTGACGATGATCGAATCCAGGTCGAAATCCTTGTTCTCGAGCAGGGATGCCACCGTACCGGAAATCATCTTGATTTCGTAGGCATTGTCAGCATATTCAAGCTTTATGTCAGACTTGCCTACCTCGAAATCGATGCGGCATTCGGTGTTTGCCGTCGCACGCCTCTCCACGACCTTCGTCAGGTATTTCTCCGTGTTGTCCACAAGACCCGAAATGGAGCTGATGTAGAAGGTCAGCGGTTCTGTTGTCGGGATGGTGTATATTCTTTTATCTTCATCGAATATCTCGCCGCTCAGCTTGATGTCAACCTTGCGCAACTTCGGACGGGTGTTGATTGTCTGGACATAGCAATAGACGAACTCTCCATCGTTGTTGACCAGGATCGAATCCAGCCGGATTCCTTCCGTCACGATAGGCACTTTCACATATTTCGCCCACATCGATTCCCGCTTGTTCTTGCGCTTTTCGTTCATCCTCTTCGCAAACTTGTTCGTGTAGTGCTCGATTGCCTGGCGCTTGTTGACACCGAACTCGGAATCGAACTGTTGCTCGTCCACGAATGAAGTGTCGGACTTGTAGGCGTAGATCTGGGGGATGTTGCGTTCAAGGAATATCTCAAGCTGCTCAAGGTCAATGAATTTAGTGCTGTCCTAAACAATCTTGGAAAGGAATTTGTCGTACAGCTGGTAGCCCCTCATCTGGTTCTTGCGGTAGTTCTCTCCGGTAATCAGCACCGGATCCAAACGCACGCTGTCCTCCATCACGAACATGTCGGGGTAGAACCTCAGCTGCCAATTCTTGTCAATCATCGACGGTGGCACGACAATCCGGAAGGCCAAGTCCACCTTGCCGTGGCGCTCCGCCACATTCCTGAACCGGGCAGTCACCCTTGCGGCATCGATCACCTCGGTTGCCACCATCTCGCCGGTCTCGTCGTCCTTGACCGCTTTCATCAGGAGGAACTCCCTCCCGTCGTCATCCTTGACCGTCAGAGTGTCCCTTGACGCACTGAGAGTCGCCTTGATTTCCGGCAGGTAGTCCGGCTCATTCGCGAGAGTGAGCGCGACATTGGTTGTGTCGGAAGATATCAGGCTTGCCAGCTTTCGATGCGTCGAGCAGGAGACAGACAAGCCCAGTACCAGAAGCGGTACAATCAAATATATCAATAATAGTTTTTTCATGAATATGCTGACTTTCTCTTGGATTACTAAAACACGTACTTCAGGGAGAGCTCGATGTTGTCAGGCCTCAGGAACAGTTTCGACCCCGACTCCTCAACCTTCATGCATTGCGGACAATGGTAGGAGACATAGTCAAAGGTCTTTCCTCCCCACAATCCGAGACCGAGGTCAATGTTGAAATGCTTCCCCAGCATGTATGAATATCCTAACGCTAGTCCCGCCCCGAGGGATTTGCCCTCATCCAGGCTCTGCCAGACAAGACCTGTCTGGGCATAGTCAGTGAAC
>JBJFDD010000083.1:0-2717 GCA_051889815.1 Candidatus Cryptobacteroides sp.
AATGCTACCAATTATGCCCTTGCAGAATGCGGTTTTCCTACCAGGGAAATCTCTGATTACTACAATCTTGTGGGCAGGGGAATATACAACCTCTTCCGTGCCGCGATGCAGCCCTCTGATCCTTCGCTTCCACGCATCGACCCTGGAACAATTGAGAAGAATGTTCCCCTGATGGCATCCTTCTTCATTCCCTATTACGACGAACACAAGTGTGACATGACCCGTCCATATTCAGGAATATCCGGGCTCCTTTCCTCCCTGCGCGATGCCGGGGTCAAGCTTGCAATTGCTTCGAACAAGTATCAGGACGGTGTGGAGAAACTTGTCAGTCATTTCTTCCCCGGATTTGAATTCGTGAAGGTCCTCGGCCAGAGGGAAGGACAGCCGATAAAGCCTGATCCTGCGATCGTGGAGCAGATCATGCTCTCGGCAAATGTCCAGTCCCGCGATGAGGTGGTTTATGTCGGGGACTCCAATGTGGACATGCAGACAGGCTCCAATGCCGGGGTCCGTACAATCGGAGTCACCTGGGGTTTCCGCACCAGGGAAGAACTTGAGGGTTGTTCACCCTCAGCCGTTGTGGACAATCCGGAGCAGCTCCTGAAGGAGATTCTGGGATGAAACTCCTTCAGGCTATCATTCCTTTGTCTTAGGGAAACCGGACACGATGGAAAGACAGGCCATGATCAGCAGAGCGGCAGGATAGAACAGCCACGGGATGATGCTGGCGGCAGGAATTCCGGTAAGGCTTGATGCCATAAGGAGCTGGGCACCGTAAGGAATCATGCACTGGACGACACATGAAAAGATATCCAGGATGCTAGCAGTCTTCCTCGGGTCCAGGCCGAAGCGCCGGGTTACCTCGCGTGCGATGTTCCCGACTGTCAGGATTGCAATAGTGTTGTTGGCTGTGCACAGGTTCGAGAGTCCCACGAGGGCGGCTATGCTGAATTCCGCTTCTTTCCTTCCCCTGATTTTTTTCGTCAGACCCTTGATAATGAAATCGATGCCTCCGTTGTGGCGGATGACTTCCAGCATTCCTCCTGCCAGCAGGGTGACCATAATCAGTTCTCCCATCCCGGCGATACCTTCACCCATGCTGGCGGCAAGTGTGGCCGGAGTACTACCGCAGAAAAGGCCGATGCCAAGGCACAGCAGCACGCCTGTCGCAAGTACGACCAGCACATTGATTCCGCAGAATGCCATCAGGATTACTGAAAAGTATGGAATCAGCTTCAGCGGGGATATTTCCCCGATGACGGGATCGCTTGAATATTCAAGTCCGATTACCGTGTAGATTATCGCGACGATGATGGCCGCAGGCCCGGCAATCCTGATGTTGACCTTGAATTTGTCCTTCATCCTGCAGCCCTGGGTGGTTGTGGAGGCGATTGTAGTGTCGGAGATGAATGAAAGATTGTCTCCGAAGAATGAGCCTCCGACAATGATGGCAGTTACAAGGGGGAGAGGGAGGGAGGCCCGGGCTGCAATCCCGCCGGCAATGGGAACCAGGGCTACTATGGTGCCTACTGACGAGCCTATCGACATGGAGAGCAGGCAGGAGGCCAGGAAAAGCCCGGCCAGAAGGAACTTGTGCGGAACGAGTGCAAGTGTGAGGTTGACGGTGGACTCCACGCTTCCGATGGCTTTGGCCGTTGACGCGAAAGCTCCTGCAAGCATGAATATCCAGACCATCAGGAGGATGTTGCTGTCTCCGGCACCCCTCGAGAAAACCCCGATACGTTCGGTGAGAGTTCCCCTGGAGATGATGACTGAATATGCCGAAGCGACCAGGAATGCAACCGTGACCGGGACAGCATTGAAATCCCCTGCTACAAGGGATGAAAGCAGGAATATTACAAGAAACACCCCAAGAGGACTCAGTGCAAGCCATCCGTTCATCCTTGCGGGACCGCCGTCCGTCGTGATTTCAGTTCGGTTTTTCATAAGTATCCGGATATCATTGTCTAAACCCATCCCAGGGCATCTACGTCACCGGCAATCCAGATGGTGTCCCCCTCGCTGAACCTGAAGTCCGGTTCGGGATTGGTGATGAATTCCCCGTTGTGCATTACACTGATGACCATGCAGCCGTATTTCCGCAGGTTCGTGCTCCTGAGAATCTTGCCGGTCATGAACGAATCCTCGGCCAGGGTCATTGCCTCTATCCTGAAATGGGATTTCTTTGTCTTCTCCTCTTGCCCTGAAGTTGAGGCCTCAGTAAGTGCCTGGAAGCGGTCGAGCTGCTCCTTTGTACCGACTACCAGGATCCTGTCTCCCGGGAACAGTTCCAAATCTCCTGACGGGATGTTGATGTCCCGGGTTCCCCTGCCGATCTTGATGATGTTTGCTCCTGTCTGTGAGCGGAAAGGAATGTCCTTGAGATGGACTCCCGCAAAACTTGAGTCTGCCGGAAGCGTGACGGTCCTTGTGAAGACGTTGTAGTGTTCAAGTTCCCTCCTTACCGATGTGGAGACCGGCCTGGACTTCCTTTCGGAACGTTCCCTGGCATTGAGGTTTTTTATGAAATGTTCTTCCAGGGTGGACATCCTGTGGATTGAGCGCCTGGCAGCAAGAACGAAACAGATACCTGCACCGATGCTGGCAAGTACCATCCAGCCTGCCATGTGGAAATAGGTCGAAACGACCCCGAGCACGATTCCGACTGCGATGAAGGAACGTACCAGTACCAGGCCCAGGATAGGCCAGACATTCAT
>JBJFDD010000084.1:0-2703 GCA_051889815.1 Candidatus Cryptobacteroides sp.
CCCGTGAATTCTGGCTGTGGAGTCCGTTGATGGAAAGATTGAACTTTCCGTTCCAGTTCTTTGAATATGAAATCGAAGAGGAAGCCTGGTTATGGAGTGCATCCTGGATTCCGTGCGAATTGTAGCGGCTGTTGGAAGGGCTCGAGAAGTTCACCGAAGCAGAAAACGTAGTCCCCGGATGGGCCTTGGAATCCTGCGAATGGGACCATTTTATACCGAAGTTCTTGCTCTGGAAAAAGTCCTTGGCTCCCTTTTCCCCCTTCTGGTCCACGGAGTAGTTCAGGGAAAGGTTGCCGGAAAACTTGTACTTGACCAGATAGCGTGAATTCAGGTTGACGGCCCAGGAGCCGAGGGTGTAGTAGTCTCCGGTCACTGAAAAGTCAAGGTAATCACCGAAGACGAAGTACATGCCGGCATCCCTGAGGTAGAAACCTCGGGCATTTTCCTCGCCGAATGACGGCATCAGGAGGCCCGTAGCCCTGGTCGGCTTCTTCGGGATGAATCCGAACGGGATTCCCACGAAAGGAAGGCTGACATCTTCGACCACCAGATTCGCCGGACCGAAGACCGTTTTCTGGGAAGGTTTGGTAACCACCTTCGCCGAGCTCATCTTGAGATAGAAATGCGGATGCTCCAGGTCGCAGACAGTGTATTTCCCCTTTGTGATATTGATCGAGCGGTCAGGCATCATCTTGATGTTCTTTCCGTGCAGGATACCGTCCTGTTCGGTAGTTATCATGTTGGTTATCCTGGCCTTCTGAGTGTTGAAGTTATAGCGGATTTCCTCCATGTCGAAGGTTTCCCTTCCCTGGGTCATCGACGGACGTCCTTTCCATTCACCAGTCAGGGTGTCGAGGGTTCCACGGGCGAAAACAACACCGGTCAGCATGTCGTACTCCATGTAGTCCGCCGTGAGTTTCATGTTGTCGTAGGAAACAGTCACGTCACCATAATAATACATCTTCCTCTGGCCGTTGGAGAAATCCTGGCGTATGGAATCCTTGGCGCCGGAGAAGGCCGGAAGCGAGATGGAACTCTTGGAAAGCAGGTCAAGAGAGTCGGCCCTCGAGAGTGAATCCGCAAGCTTCAGGGAGTCTTTCCGGAAAAGGGAATCTTTAAGGAACAGCGAATCGGGATGGAACAGGGAGTCCGTACGCAACAGCGAATCGCGATGGAACAATGAGTCAGCATTGTACACTGGGCCGGGATGGACCATGGAGTCAGAAACCACGAGGGAATCCAGGGAGAGGGAATCCCTGGCAATAAGCTGGCCGCGGTTCCGTTCCGGCCGCAGCGGTTCCTGACCGAAAAGGGCAAATCCTGTCACCACCAGAATCAGCGACGACAGCACAAAGGCAGGTATATGCTTTCCTATATGCAATTTTTTCCTATTTTTGCACAAAAGACAAATATACTACATATTTTGAAAACCTTCAGAATTTTTCTAGTCGCTCTGATGTCAATATCCATCCTGGGCGTCCGCAATAGCGCATCAGCGCAGAATTCTTCAGTCTCTTCAAACGCACTGAAGTTGTCAACTGTTGTCATCGACCCCGGCCACGGAGGCAAGGACGCAGGCTGCAGCAGCCCGGACAACAGGATTCTCGAGAAAGACATCGTCCTTGACATCGGCAAACGCCTTGCAGCGAAAATCCGGGAGGGCTATCCCGACATGAAAGTAATCATGACCAGGGACACGGACAAGAGTGTTGAACTCCAGCAACGGGCAGAGATAGCCAACAAAAACAAGGCCAATCTTTTCATCTCCATCCATGTCAATTCGGTAGAAGGCAAGAAAAGTTCCCCGAACGGCTATTCCATACATATCCTCGGACAGTACACCAGCAAGAACAGGGACCTCTATGCAGTGAATATGGATGTAGTGCGCCGGGAAAACTCCGTCATCAAGCTTGAAGACGATTTCACGACGAAGTACGAAGGTTTCGACCCATCCGACGAGGAATCCTACATATTCATGAATCTCATGCAGAATGCCTTCCTGGAGCAGAGCCTTGAATTTGCGCAGCATCTTGACAATGCCCTCAAAGGGGGCCCTGTCAGGAACAGCCGGGGAATATCGCAGGACCCGTTTCTCGTACTCTGGAGAACGGCAATGCCTTCGGTCCTTATCGAGTGCGGCTTCCTTCCCAACCCCCAGGACAGGGATGCCCTGAAATCCGAGGAAGGGAGAGAAGGCATCGCTTCCGGCATCTATGAGGCCTTCAAGCGCTACAAGAAGGGCTATGACGGAACCGACGCTATCGAAAAAGATCTTCCGTCCGGAAAGAATGACGTGGCCGCACCGGAACAACGGAAGGACGCAGACGAAGGGAAAACACTTTCCCGGCAGGAGAAGGAAGAGACTGGAGAAGGTGCAGGTACCGGTGTCCTTTACGGAACCCAGGTCCTTGTCTCATCCAAGGAAATGAAGGACGACGATCCGTACTTTCTCGGATACAGCCCGAAATGTTTCCGCGCCGGAAAATTCTTCAAGTATGTTGTCGGTATTGCCGACAGTCCTGAAAAGGCGAGGGAGGAACTGAAGAAAATCCGCAGGAAATACCCGGACGCATTCCTGGTAAAAATAGAAAATGGTACCGTCTCGATTTGCAGGTAAATCGCGTTTTTCCCTTTTCCGAGCCGCACAGGATGCGAATAAATCCGATTTCGCCAATTTGGATTAATTCTAAACTGCAATTTTGG
>JBJFDD010000085.1:0-2689 GCA_051889815.1 Candidatus Cryptobacteroides sp.
GCCGGTAGCTGTCGTGCCTTTGGGCGAAAATGTCCAGCGCATCCCGGAAATATGTAAAGCCTAACCATCAACCGTAAAGATGCGGTAATGTTGTCAATATAGCATCACCTTGTCGTTTTGGGTGCCAAGGAAACCGATTCAGACAAAATCCATTTCAATCAGAACCTTAAACCGAAGGCAAACTCAAGCGAGGCTGATCGGAAGTTCAAAGTGGAAACGAGCAACTGGAGTTCAAGGGGCCCCAGACCGCAAGCAGGACCACATTCAAGACACAGTCCGCTGGCACTGAGGTCATTGACCTTGGACCAATTGTTGTCGATATCCTCCCACAGGACAGTCTTCCGGCCATATCCGGCACCGGCCATGAAAGCAAACCGGCTCCCGAAATTCCTGCGGACTCCGATGCTGGAGTGCAGGAGGGAGACCTTACGGTTTCCGGAAGGCCAGAAATACCCTCCCTCGCAAGACCCGTCGGAATAACTCAGGTAAGACCAGGATGAACTTGCAAAATTGCTCCTGAACCTAGCATAGCCACCCCACCCGCAGTTGTTAGCGAATATGCTGACGGCACCACCGAAAGACATCTCGGGCCATGGTGAGATGCATGCAACGATTGAAGCGGACAGATGGCGGTTGCGGGAAGGCAGGACTTGAATCTGACCCGTAAGTGAATGACCCCGGACCAACGTACCGGCAGAGGAAGGAATCTTCAGGACAGCCGCGGGACAGGAAGATTCAAACCTTGGAAGAACAGGGAAGGATGGTCTTTCAAAAACAGAAGAATCCGTAACGGCTGAAGAATCATTCATAGTCACTGCCGGGACCGGCGAAGAAACTTTCGGCCTGCTGACGCGAGGTGGAGCCTTGACCGAAGGAGAAGCAGAAGAAGACATGTCGGATTGAATATCCTTTTCATCAGTCTTCCCGGAGTCTCCGACACCGAAGAGGAAAGAATATCTTTCCTTTATCCTGTCGAATCTGCGGCGTTGTTCCGCAGTCATCGTCCCGGTCCCTGAACGGCGTTGCGACCTGAGGTCAAGCAGTGATTCGTAGAGTCCGCCCAATTCTTTCCTGGACACTCTCTCTCCGGTCTCAGCCCTGATTTTCAGTTCCATACAGGATTCGCAAAGCGCCTCGTACTTGTCCAGGATCCTGTCCCAGTCCTTATCTGCGGCAAGACATATACCACCGCATGACAAAGACAGCAGACAGAATAATATGACAAGAAAAGACGTTTTCATCGGTTGCAGCGGCAAATTTAACAATTATTTGTACTTTTGCGGGCATCGAGCTATCCAAATGGAGAATTACACACATACTGACATCAGCAATTCGGGTTACTTCGGACCGGAAGGCCTTATGGAAGAAGAAGCATCGGTGCCGCTTGAGGAAATCGGCCACCGGGAAGGGCCGTTCATCCTCTACAAAAGCGCCGGACAACTAAGGAATGTGGTTCTCAAATGCATAAAGGCGGAGCATCGTGACAATCCGCTTTATCTGGACATGCTGAGGAAGGAATATGAAATCGGTCGCAGCCTGAACCATCCCAACATCAGGGAGTACCATTCATTGACCGAAAAGCCGGGACTTGGACTCTGCATCGAGATGGAATGGGTGGACGGAGACACTCTGGAGAACCTTCTTCCGGAATGCCGCAGGAACCCGGTGCTCTGCGACAGGATAGCCCGGCAGATTCTGGACGCAGTGCGTTTCATGCACCTCAAGCAGGTGATGCACAGAGAGTTGAAGCCAACAAACATTCTTATCTCACACAATGGGCAGAATGTCAAGCTGATAGATTTTTCCCTCTCGGACTCGGATTCCCATTTCATACTGAAGGGCAATGCAGGTACCGCCCGCTACGCCTCCCCGGAGCAGCTGGAAGTCAGGGAGACCGATTTCAGGAGCGACATCTATTCAATCGGAGTAATCCTGCTGGAGATGTCAGGCAGAGGGCGCTACCGCAGGGTTGCGCACAGGTGCCTGAACAGAGACCCGGACAGACGCTTCCCCGACATTGATTCACTTTCCAAGGCACTGTTCGCCCCAAAACAAACCCGTGTGGCCATCCTGGCAGCAGTTCTGGTCCTCGCAGCCGCATTGGCTTGGATTCTTGTCGGCATACGGCCCGGAAACGAGGATATCGACATCGGGACAATCGACGAGATATTCAGGCAGGCTACCGACCTTGTCGAGGAGTCGGATGTCAATCTTGCGCCTTGATGACCTCAATCTGGTTCAATCCGTCCTTTTTTCCTGCGACATACGCAGGTGTGTACTCCCCTTCCCTGAATATGCGGGTGAGGTAAAGCGGGTATCCCAGCATGAACGAAACCTGCTCAAAACGGTCTCCTGCACGTAGACTGGCGTTGAGGGAAGATGCGACTTCGAAACAGTCGTTCCCAAGATATTCAAGAGTTACAACCCGGTCAGGAGCCCATCCGATCCGGAGGAGGTCTCCTTTGTCCAACGATGAAGAGTTTACGGTCTTTGCGCTGAAGAAAGTGGAATCAAGGGCCGGGTCATTGTGCAGCTCTGTGCAGAAAGAACAGTAGTTCTTCTTGCCGAGGTATCGGGCAAGGATATCAAGGGTCGACTTGCGGGGCACTGTGCTCAATGAGACATAACCGTAAAGGCGTTTGAGGGTCGATGGAGACAAAAGTTCCCCGGTTTCTTTCTCTATTCCTTC
>JBJFDD010000086.1:0-2677 GCA_051889815.1 Candidatus Cryptobacteroides sp.
ATTCTCCTCATGCGGAAGCAAGAAGGCAGAATCAAGCATCGCCAACGCAACTTTCAACATCGTTGAACTGAACGGAACCGAATACCAGTCCCTCGGTGAGAAGCCGGCATTCATCGCTTTCGAAGGCGAGAAGTGCAATGCTTCTGTCGGCGGAAACTCCATCTTCGCTTCCTACAAGGAAGAAGCCGAAGGCAAACTCGCACTCTCTGAAGGCGGAATGACCAGGATGATGGTTCCGCAGGAGTACCGTGAGGACGAATTCGTCGAGGCATTCAACTCCATCGCATCCTACAAGGCCGAAGGCGACACCGTTACCTTCCTGAATGCGGAGGGAACCGAGGTCATCAAGGCCGTCAAGGTCGAGAATTGCTGCAAGGAAGGCGAAGGCTGCTGCAAGGAAGCTTGCAGTGACAGCTGCAAGAGCGCCTGCTGCGACAGCGCAAAGAGCGCTTGTTGTGACAGCTGCAAGAGCGCCTGCTGCGACAGCTGCAAGAGCGCTGCCGGAGACTGCTGCAAGGAGGCTTGCGAAGGCGCCTGCGAGAAGGACGCACAGTGCGCTGAAGGCAAGGAATGCTGCAAGGACGCCTGCAACAAGTAATCCCAGCATCCAATTAAATAAAAAAGGGCAACCTGTCGAAGACTCAGGTTGCCCTTTTTCTTTTGAACCCGGATACTCTCCGGGAAGGCTTACTTCCCGGAAGCAGAAGCTGAGTAGACGTAGTTGAAACGGCCCAGAGGTGCGGAATCACCGCTGACATAGAAGTCCATCGGATTGCCCTCATCCTGCATGTTGTCAACCCATTTGAACTCGAAGTCGAGGTCCCCGCCGAGATTCCCGTCAAGAGAACGCGGGATGCGGATTACCAGTTCATTGCCACTGGCTTCATAGTCCACTCCCATGCAAGGCTGCCAGTTCCAGGCATTGGTTCCGAGGCTCCTGCAGACAACAGCCTTGTTCTTTTCCGGAGACTTGTAATTCACGACATAGTCATAGCCTTCCCATCCGGTGGCCTTGTCGCGGTCAACATCAAGGAAAAGCATCATCCAGTTGCGGTCAGTGCACGGAGTGAGATTCTCATCGGTACGGACATAGAAGTAAACATATTCATTGTCCCGGGCGACCTTGGCGAGAGTGATGTCATTGCGTCCGCTGCAGTCCACATAGTGGATGTCGCACTTGCCGAGGGCATCCCTGTGCATCGTGTTGCCTTTGTAGGCTGAATATGAAGGCTGCACGTCAAGCCAGTCTTCGGTCCTGTTCAGCCGGATGGTCTTCGGAGCGGATGGAGTCGGCATCTCTCCGGTGCCCTTGAATCGGCGTATGCGGTCAACTGCCTGAAGATAATAGACATCGCCGTAATTGCCCCAGGCCTTGACAGGTTCGATGTCGCGGCTATGGTTCCAGTCGTATTGGTCCACGAATGCCGGCTCGCCCTTGGTGCTTCCTGCAAAACTCGGCCAGCAACCGGCAATCCACTCGTTCCAGCCTGTAAGGAAGACCACCTTCGGATCAAGTTCATAGGCCCTGTCCCACTGCTCATCGAAGTTGGCACCGTAAAGGAAGGCGTTTGCCCTGGTGTCGAACCCGTTCCTGAAGGTATAGGAACGGCCATAGGAGTCTTGGGTGTTGAATGCGCTGCAATGGCCCTTGGTGCCCGGAAAAGTGTTCTGTGCAACGCCCACGCTGACCTGCTCGAAAGACCCGTCAGGCAGTGTGACGAAGCCATGCTGCGGATAGACTTCCAGCCAGCTCCACTGGTCGTTGCGTCCCTTGACCGGTCCGTCAACATAGTCTGGCTGCATCGGACGGAAAGAGAAGAAATTCCTGACGGCCGCCTCTTCTGGTTTATTTACGTCAAGCATTTCCGGATAGGCGAAAATCAAAGGCTTGCCCTCCCAGCGGAACCAAAGGTTGCTGTAGAGGCCCTTGCTGTATATCTTGTCATAAAGATGCATGATGGAGACTTTTGCATCCGGGAAAGGTGCGAACGGCAGTAGGAATCCAATCTTCGGAACATCCACACCGTCCTTCTGGGCCTGGTCCCAGACTTCCATAAGAGCATCCGTGCTCTCGTCCCAGGTAAGGCTTCCGTTGGAGCAGTCGAAAAAGACAGCATCGACCTTGGCATCGGCAAGCATCTCTGCATGCTTGCGGAGTACCCACTTGTCGGTCGTCCGGTAATAGCCGAACAAAGGTTCATCCCAGTAGCAGTAGCGGTCTTCACTGGTCCCCCACCAGGCCTCATGGTTGTAGTCATGGATAGCCTCGGGATACTTTCCGAGAATCCGGGTAATGTTCTTGACCGGAGCTCCGGGAGTGTCCTTCATCTGATGCCAAGTCCAGTAGAACATGATGACAGTCTTGTCCTTGGAGGGCATTTCATACCGTCCGACCTTGCGGCCCAGGGCATCAGTTGCGGCATAGGAGTCACTGCCGGCAACCTGCGCGTGTAGGGAAGAAATGGAGAAAGAGGCTGCGGCAAGAACCAGTGCCGCCTTCATCAGGAATCCGTGTGTTTTCATTGGATATGTTTGTTTTTCAAGTTTTTGAATATGCCAGGCAAATTACCGGAGCCGAAAGTCCCACAAAAAAATGGACTTGTAACACGTCCGGAATTGTAAATATAATGTTTTTTTCGCATTTTTATCGACAGTAGTGTAATACCAATCGCCCAAT
>JBJFDD010000087.1:0-2673 GCA_051889815.1 Candidatus Cryptobacteroides sp.
ATAGCCATCCTTTCCGTTGCGGGAGGAGGTGTAGTCAAGCTGCATTGCCGGGTCTTCGGTACTGAGTCCCATGGTGCAGACGAAGTCGTTTTCGAATGCCTCGGCCACGCTCGGGTCGAATGTGACGACCGAGATGGCATTGCAGATTTTTGCAGTGACCGAGACACTCGAGGTGGCCCCGGCACTGATGGCCACTTCTGAAGAGCCCTTCCAGCTTATCTGCTCCCATGATGCCTTGGCAGGGGAGTCCTTTGCTGTTTCCCCGGCCTCCACATCAATCCTGTAGCTGTCTGCAGGAAGATAGAGGGATGAAGGCATTTCCGAATAGGTGTATTGCCTTACGAGTCCCGAGAAGTCGGCCTTGTAGATCTTTATCCTTGCGGATGAGATTACCTCCTCGTCTGTCATGGCGGCACGGGTGGTCTCATTGCCTATTGCCAGGTTGAGGGAAAGGGTTCCCATGCCTTTTTCCTGGAGGTTGCCGTCGCAGGCTGCCAATGCGAAGACGGCCGCTGACAGGAGGATTGCTGATGTTCTGTTTGGATGTTTCATGTTCATTCCTCCTGCATTAAAGTACTACGAGCTTGATTTCGATGCTCTTCCTGCAGCCCTTGTTGTCCGTTACGTTCATGGTGAATGTATGGGTTCCAGGGAAGGCGAGAAGAGGTGTCTGGGCTCCAGAGAGGTCGAAGTCAATGGATGTTGCGTTGAGGAGTTCCTCTCCGTGAGGGAACGGAACGATGCTGAATATTCCCAAGGCTGCCTCTGAAGGATTGATGAGGTCGAGGGTGGTGCCGCCGACAGAGTTGACGGATGCGATGAAGTCAGCATTGGTCGATGCGATGTCAACCGTGAATTTCCTTGTTCCGTTAGGGATGAGAGCCCTCATGGTGAAGTTGAATGGACTTGCCGAAGGAACGGTGACCGGCTGCGAGATGTCATAATCGCAGGTGCTCACCAGCTCGATTCCTCCGTCTCCGGTAGGAGCCTGTGGGTCGTTGCCGTCACCTTCCTCCGTGCCCTGGATGTCATTGACCAGTTCGGCATCCGCAACGAGACCGTCGATGAGGATGACGAATGATGCATTGCCGGTCTCGTCAATCTTCTTCATGAAGGTTATGATGTGGAGGTCCTGCGGCTTGATGCCGGTGATGGAGGTCTTCATCTTCTGGGTCTTGCCTTCGATTCCGCCCTTGAAAGTTATGGCCATGGTCGTGTTGCTGCCATTGTTGACGGCAAAATAGCCGGTGCTCTCATCATAGGCAGGTTTCCCTCCGTTGTAGGACAGGGCATATTCCAGGGGCGCTCCTGCTGTCACTTCAACCGAGCAGGTACCGTCTCCGGTCACCATCGAGAGGAAATCGTCGTTGTAGCGTACCTTGACCGCACACTGGAGAAGCTTGCAGGTCAAAGTTCCCAAAGAAGTGGTTTTTCCGGTTTCGATGGTAAAGGTAGTGCTTGTACCGTAGACCGGGGCTGAGAAAGCGGATGCGGGAACTTCTCCTGCCTTGGACCTGACATCCATCCCATAGGATCCGGCCTCGAGGCTGATTCCGCCTTCTGTGCTGGAGGCAATTTCCTGGAGGACAGTTGAATATGTCTTCTCCCAAACCAGGGTTCCATCAGCTTTTCTAAGAGTCAGCACATAGTCTCCGGATGCCTGTGATGTGGCTTTGGAGATGATGTTGACTTCGTCATCAGTAGTCACGCTGAACCCGTCGAGTGACAGGATTCCTGTTTTTGGCGTGGTGATGTATTTGAATTCGTCCTCCTTGCAGGAGCTCAGGAGGAGGGCCGTTGCGGCCAGTATTGTAAAGAATCTTTTCATTGCCTATCGGTTGAGTTCGATTTCCCCGAGGTCAACTTCCTCGGTTGTGTTGTCCAATGTGATTGTGATGGAAGTCCCTCCGATGTTGCTAGCATCGAATTTGAGGGTATGGCAGGTAGCTTCGGCCAAAGGAGTGCTGTAAACCTTGCTGAAAGTCGATTCCTTGCCTGCCTGGTTGGTCAGGGTTCCTTCGACCGTGAGGGTGTAGGCATCCAAGAATGCGGCCCGGGTTTCGCTCTTCGGGAAGCTGATGACATTCCCGTTGCCGGTTTTCAGTGTGAATGTGTAGGGGGTGTAGTACTTCCTGAAAATATCGGAGCACTCGACCCTGACGATTGCGTTGGCGAGGGTTACGTTGATGGTGACCTCCTTCGTCCCGTTTCCGGTGATTGAGAAACTCTGGCTGCCCCTGAAGCAAGGCTTGTCGAAGCCTTCGTCGGTTACAGAACCGTAACTTGCCTGGGCAGTGTAGTTTCCGATGCCGAATTCCATGCCTGAAGGGAAGTCCTTGAGGAGACCGTCATAGATTGTCTTTTCCTTGCTGTCGGTTATGACCAGCCTGAAATCATTTCCTGAGGGAACGGTCGTGTAGTCGCTTACCTGGCTTCTCGTGAAGTCGGTAACGGCGTTCTGTGAATTCACGGTGAAGGCGACCCGCCCCCGCGAATCGCTGCCCTCCTTGCCGTTGCAGGATGCAAGGACAGGGAGCAGGGCGATGAAGGCGCCCAGGCAGCCGTTGAAGAATAATCTGTTTGTTTTCATATCATTATCTGTCTATTGTCACTTTGATGTTGTCAAGATAGAGGAAATAGGTTCCGTTGCCCCAGGCATAGTAGCTTGGGTAA
>JBJFDD010000088.1:0-9765 GCA_051889815.1 Candidatus Cryptobacteroides sp.
CATTACTGCTGTTGCAGTCCTGCAAGACCCAGTATGAGATTCTTCTTACCGGAAATGACGTTGATGCCAAGTATGAGGCAGCATTCGACTATTTCAATCACGGAAAGTACACCAAGTCCGCCCAATTGTTCGAGAACCTGTCGGTACTTACATCAAACACGGACCGTGATGACACCGTACATTTCTACTGGGGTCTCAGCAACTACCGTTACAGGGATTACTACACCGCAGAGACGAACTTCTCCAAGTTCCTGATGACATTCCCGTACAGCCCGTTCTACGAAGAGGCCGCCTTCCTCAGGATTGACTGCCTTTACCGTTCGACCTACCGGTGGGAACTTGACCAGGCCCCGACCCATTCCGCAATCAACATCATCACCCAGTATATTCAGGAAAATCCCAAGTCATCGCATGTGCCTCTCTGCAGGAAGATGCTGGCTGAACTGAACGAGCGTCTTGACAAGAAGGCTTTCGAGAATGCCCGTCTTTACTACAAGATGGAGGACTACCGTGCAGCATGGGTCTCTTTCAAGAATATCCTGAAGGATGACTATGACAATGTGTATCGCGAGGATATTCTCTACTATCTCGCAAAGTCTTCCTACAAATACGCGCTTAACTCCATGGAGTCCAAGCAGCGGGAGAGATATCTGACTTTTGTCGATGACTACTACAATTTCATCGGCGAAGTTCCGGATTCTCCTTACCGGAAAGAGCTCGACGTCCTCTTCCGCAGAGCCCAAAAGGCCCTTGGACAGTATTCGGGGACGGATGAGGAACTCAAGGAAAAGGAAAAGGATTTTGAGCGGGAAAGAAAGAAATTATTGAAACAATCCTTGGAAACAGCGGAGTAGAACTATTGGACAAACATTAGAATTCGATATGGAAATTAAAAAGAAAGTCCCTACAAACACAATCACAAGGGACATCAAGGATCTTGCCGCTCCAACCGGCAACATCTATGAGACAGTTGTCATCCTTTACAAGAGAGCAAACCAGATTGCCCTTGCAGAGAAGAAGGAACTTGCAAAAAAGCTCGAGGATTTCCGTTCCGACCGTGATACCATGGAAGAAGTATTCGAGAACAGGGAGCAGATAGAAATCTCAAAGTATTACGAGAAACTCCCTAAGCCGGGTCTTATCGCCATCTCCGAATTTGAGGATGGTGACCTCTACTACAGGACTGCAGGTCCTTCCGTCCAGGAAGGTTGACGTGCCATGCTGAAGTCCCTTCAGATCAGGAACTATGTCTTGATAGACTCTCTGGATGTCACTTTCCCGGAGGGTCTAATCATTATTACCGGACAGACCGGGGCCGGAAAATCCATCCTTCTCGGGGCCCTGTCCCTTCTGCTGGGCGAGAAGGCAGATGCCTCATCTGTTGCCCGCGGAGCTGACAGTTGCTTTGTGGAGGCGACATTCGCCATTCCGGAATCAGACCCCGAACTTATGTCAATCCTCGCGGGTAACGAAATCGATTCCCCGGACGGGGAGATTATCGTCCGCCGTGTGGTCAACCGGACCGGGCGCTCGCGCTCGTTCGTGAACGATTCCCCCGTAAATCTCCCTTTGCTTCAGAGCATAGTTTCACGCCTGGTTGACATCCATTCCCAGCATCAGACACTGCTTCTTTCGGATAGCGGTTTCCAGATGTCCATGCTGGACCATTTCGCCGGCAACGGCGACATCCTGGAGCGTTGCGCTTCTCTTTACCGTAGCATAAGGGAGAGACGGGTCGAACTTGACGGGGTGCTTGACCGTCTTGACAGGATGGCCAGGGAGAGGGACTATCATCTCTCCAGATACCACCGTCTTGAGGAAGCCAATCTGAAGGATGGCGAGCTGGAAGAACTTGAACTGGAACAGAAGCAGCTCTCCAATGCCGAGGAAATCAAGCATGAACTCTGTACCGTCGATAAACTCTTCAACTCATCATACTTCTCTCCTGATGCCTTGCCGGTGACTTCCGCATTGAAGGAAATTCAGAGGCATCTGGAGAAAGCCTCCAGTTTCATACCCCAGGCACAATCTCTTGCGGAAAGGATTGCGTCTGCCAGGACCGACATTGAAGATGTTGCCTCCGAAGTGATGTCAATCAACTCGAGAACAGAATTGTCGGAAGAGAGGCTTGCATTTGTTGAGGATCGGCTGTCCCTGCTTTATGACTTGATGAACAAGTACTCGGCAGCCTCCGTTTCCGAACTGATTTCCCAGCGGGATTCCCTTTCGGGTCTGCTTTTCGACTCCCAGGCCATTGAGGACCGCAGGATTGAACTCCAGAAGGAAATAGACAGGATGTCGTCTGAATATTCCGAAGTCTGTGCTGCCCTGAGGAAGTCGCGCACCGACGCTTCGGTTCCGTTTGCCGCAGAAGTGACTGAGGCCATCCACGCTCTTGAACTTGACCATGCTGTCTTCAAGGTAGAAATCACCGAAGGCTTCCCTTCCGCTAAAGGGTGCGATTCCGTCCGTTTCCTTTTTTCCGCGACCGGCGCCTCTCCTGCCGACGTCTCCAAGTGCGCATCCGGCGGAGAGATGTCCCGCCTGATGTTGTGTCTCAAGGATATGATGGCCCGTTTCGTCAAGATGCCTACCCTTATCTTTGATGAGATAGACACAGGCGTTTCCGGCAGCGTGGCAGCACGCATCGGAGAGAAAATCTGTTCGATGGGCAGGAATATGCAGGTCTTTGCCATCACTCATCTGCCTCAGGTTGCGGCAAAAGGCGATGCCCATTATGTGGTTGAGAAACATTTCGACGGAACCGGCCATAAGGCCACGTCCACAATCCGCCTTCTTCAGGGAGAAGACCGTGTGATGGAGATTGCGCGGATGCTTTCCGGCACCACACTGACGAATGCGGCGATTGAAAATGCAAAGGAGCTCCTCGGTTGAGGAACTCCTTTTTTTGTTCGTCTTGTCGGTGATAATCCTTATCTGGCAATCCGGATGGTATAATCCGGGTGATAGACCACCCTGCGTACAGCCTTGTTGACAAAGCCTCCGTCCGGCTTGCGGACAAGGTCCAGGTCGGACTGCAGTCCTTCAATCCTTCCGCAGTCCTTGATGTTCCTCCCGTGTTCTCTCGCCGCTTTGGAAAAGAAAGTCATCAGGTCATAGCCCTGGAAGGCTGAAAGGCTTGGCTCGGTGTTGAACAGTGCGCGGTATCCGTAGATGAAATCCTTGACATCATCCGAGTCGTAGTCAATGTAGTACGCTCCCGTGATGTGGGTATTGACAGCATGGAGCTGGGCGACATCGATTCCGTCGCTTCCTTCGAAGGATCTCAGCTTGGCTGTGCCGTAGAGCCGGGTGTCAATTTTCTCGCTCGAAGAAACGAGGAAAATGTTTCTCACCGCTTCCATGACGAAAGGCTTGTTGTCCGAAGCAATGATGATTCTGACCGCTCCCTCGCAGGTCATCGCCCTTTTCATCGCATCCATGATGGTCCTGCCGTCAAGTACATTGAAAGACAGGGGAGTGTAAGGCATCCCGGAAGCCTCAACAGCTTTCAGCACCGAAGAACTGTAGGTGGACTGGTTCGCAATCTTCTGGCTGATGACAAGAAGTTTGTCCCCCTTCCTGAAGTCCTCCCTGATCCAGTGGACCATGTCGCTTATCTGGGTTCCGACCGATGTGGGTGTCTGGATGACATTCCTGACGGTGTCGGCAATTATCTCGCCTTTTGGATCAAGAGGGGAAACAATCCAGGTCCTGGAGTCACATGCTGAAACCACTTTTGTGAGGTCGGAGTTCGAAACCGGGCCGATGATGTAGTCGCTCTTGTCGAAAAGACCGTCCGGAATCTGTTCGGATACTGCATCAACAACATTGAGGTCGATTCTGTATCCCTTGTTTCCAAGGTTTCTGGCCGCCATCAGCGCGCCGGAATAGAAATCCATCATCTGGGAGTTGCCGCCCTTCCGGGCATTGAAAGGCAGGGCAAGTGTAATGTTGACATCGTTGGACTTCTTTTTCGGGAAGAAGAAACCGGTGTCCTCCTTACTGTCTGTATCCCCGGTGAGGGACTCGTCCTTATGGATGTCCGCAGGTGCGGCTTCTGTCTTCTCGTTTGCTTCCGTTCTCTCTTCAGCAAGGTCAGGAATACTTTGCTCCCATATCCGGGGATCCTTGGGAATCTTGAGCATCTGCTTCCTTTCAAGCTTTTCGGACGAAAGAGCATTGATGTTCATTATCGACCTCTTCGAGACTTTGTATTTCTGGGCAATGGACTCGAGGTCCTCATACCATTTCACTCTGTGAAAGGTGTATCCCGTGTCGGAAACGGGGGCCTGAGGCACTGCGGAGGACCCGGATTCAGATGATTTCTCCTGGTCCTTTCCGGTTTCAATCGTGGCTTCTTCCTTGGACGAGCCGACTATCGGGATCAGCAGGATCTGTCCTTTCTTGAGGCCTTCGGTTTCAAGGTTGAGTGCAGGGTTCGCCGAATAGATGTCCTCGATTGCAACGCCGTAGGCTTTGGCAATCGAAAACAGGGTCTGGCGTTCTTCAACGATGTGTGAATAGAACACCTTGCCTCCGGAGCGGACCTTTTCTTTTGAGACCTTCACCACGGGATTTGAATATTCCTGGGCGAAGGAAACGGGTGCAAACTGGAATGCGGAGGCAATAATGAGGATTGCTGCCGATATGACGGGTCTGAGTCTGTCCATTGGTTAAAGATTGATTGAATACTCCACAAGCTGTCGGGCGAAGGATTCCCATGAGAGTCTTTCCCTCTCCGACCTGATCGATGCTTTGCAGCGCTCACGCAGCTCAGGGTCGCTGAAATAGCGGATTATCTCCTGCCGGATGCAGCCGGGTTCGGATTTTCCGGCAACCAGTCCGGTTCCAGTGTCGCCTACAGACTGCCTCAGGCCGCCGGTGTCGGTGACGACCATCGGCGTCCCGAAGTGGTATGCAATCGCATTGATTCCGCTTTGGGTGGCTGACCTGTAGGGCAGAACCACAAGGTCAGAGGCCGAGAAATAGGTCTTGACCTCGGAATCCTTGATGTAGTGCGTAAACAGGTGAATCCTGTCAGCGCAGCCGGAATTGTCGATTATTTCCTGATACTTGTCAAAAGATCCGTATGGCTCTCCGGCTACGACCAGCTGGTAGGATTCGTCCAGGGTAGCGAAAGCCTTCAGGAGAATGTCCAGTCCTTTGTATTCCCTGATAAGTCCGAAGAACAGCAGGGTTTTCTTCTCTTTGTCAAGGTCCAGCGCCGCACAGGCCTCTTCCCGTGGAATCCTTTCTCCGAAATGCCCGTAAATAGGGTGGAACAGGGTCAGGCTGCCGGCGGAAGGCTTGAGGGTATGGAGGCTCTCTGCGACCTCGTCGCAGAGGCAGATGTTCCCGTTGCAGCCTGACAGGAAGTACCGGGTCAGGGGTGCGTCGAAGAACCTTGGCTCGTGGGGGATGACATTGTGCATTATGGAAACCACTTTGCAATCCTTCCCGAGATGCCTTGCGATGAATCCCAGGGATGGAGCGAACCAAGACATCCAGTAGCTCATCAGCACCAGGTCGGGCTTCCATCTTCGGATCTCGCGGAGAGTTTTCACCCAGGATAACGGATTTACCGTATCCAGGAGAGCAGTGCTCCCGATGGATACGGCATCATCGTCTTCTGTAACATACTGTGTTTTTCCGGGAAAGAGAATCCCGGGATACTGCCTCTTGAAATTGAATGCCCTGACAATGTGGGTCTTGCCCAGTTCCAGAAGCATGCTCGCGTTGAACTGGGCTATCCCCCCTCTGAAGGGGTAGAAGCAGGACAGTATCGCTATTCTCAATATTACTCTGTTTTGTCAGAAGTGTCGGAGTTGGACGAAGACTTGCCCTTGCTCTTTACATATTCGGCGTTCAGGCCGGAGATGATGGCGTCGGTCACGTCGAGCTCGGCTGTGCCTGCAACTACAGGGATTGAGAGGATTCCGCCCTGGGTGCAGATGACCATGGCATATTCATTTTCCTCTGAGAATTTCTGGACGAAGGTGTTGATGGCGTCAGCAATCTGGTTCAGCATTACCTGCTGCTCCTCGTTGATCTCCTGCTGCTTCTGGGCTGCGAAGTTGTTGAAATTGTTCTGCTGCTCCTGGAGTTTCTGGCTTCTCTGCTCGGCGACGGAACGGACCAGTAGTCCCTTGTCGAGATCGGACTGGAACTTGTTGACGTCGTTCTGAAGCTTGGTTCCTCTTCTGTTCACTTCTTCGGTGATGCTCTGGACCTTGGTCTCGACAACTGTGCGGAGGTCATTGGCCATGTCGTACTCGTTGGTTACCCTGTCAAGGTCGAACCAAACGATGGCTCCTGGCTGTGCTGCGGTCTCTACGGCTTCGCCGTCAACGGTGTTGCTGGCACTTTTCGATGTGAAATGGAGAATGCCCAAAACTACAACTGCCACGAGGGAGATAATGCTGAGAATCAGTGGTGTCTGTTTCATATTCTAATTGTTTGTTTGTTTTGATTTCGTTCTGGCGTCTGCCCTGCCTCCACCGGGAATCGGGAGGAATGAGCATCAAGGAGACAAAAATAATCAAAAAATATCAATCTTTGAAAGATATGCCTTTATTGTTTTTTCCAGGCCCATGTAGAGAGCATCGCAGATGATGGCATGTCCTATGGAAACTTCGTCTGTCCAAGGTATCGTCCGGATGTAGAATCCGAGGTTCTCCAGGTTAAGGTCATGACCTGCGTTCAGGCCCAGGCCGGCAGACCTGGCTTCCTTTGCGGCCTCGAGATAAGGCGCAACAGCCTTTTCCGGTTCTATGGGATATTGCGCGGCGTAAGCTTCGGTGTAAAGTTCCACTCTGTCGGCTCCGCAGGCAGCAGCCCCTTCGACCATCGCAGGATCGGGATCTACGAATATGGAGGTGCGTATACCCTTCGACTTGAACCTGGAACAGACTTCAGAAAGGAAGTCCCTGTTGGCGATTGTGTCCCACCCGGAATTGGATGTGATGGCATCGTGGGCGTCCGGCACGAGGGTGACCTGGTCCGGAACCACTTCGCACACGAGGTCAATGAAACTGGGGATGGGATTGCCCTCGATGTTGAATTCTGTCCTCAACTCCGGCCTGATTGCCCTGACGTCGGAGTATCTGATGTGTCTTCCGTCCGGCCTTGGATGTACAGTAATGCCCTGTGCGCCGAAGGCTTCGCAGTCCCTGGCAGCCTTCTCGACGTCAGGCATATTCCCGCCCCTGGCGTTCCTGATGGTCGCAATCTTGTTGATGTTGACACTTAGTTTAGTCATTTGTCGAGTCCGTTTGTGTGCTTATATTAAATACAAAAGTAATGATTAATGTTTATTTTCAGCAAAGATTGTGTTAATTTTGACCTTTCAAGAGTTACCTGCCGATGGATTTAGGAATATTTTCCAGGAATGATGCCCTGTTGCATGGCAATAGGCTCATCTCGATGTTCGAAAAGCTGGAGCAAGCCTCCTTCAGACTGCACAGGGTCAGCAATCCGGCTGATCTTCAGGGCATTGACATGCTTCTGAGCATAGGCGGCGACGGCACCTTCCTGTCTGCTTCCCAGTGTGTCGGCAGCAGTTCAGTCCCGGTCCTGGGCATCAATTTGGGACGGCTCGGCTTTCTGTCCGAATACAGCCCGGAAGAGGCGGCCGGAGCCTTGCTCTCCGGCAAGTATGAGCTGGAGGGGAGGCGCCTTGTGAGAACCTCCGTGCAGGGACGGATCCTGGAGGGCGACAGGGAATTCTGGCCATATTCATTGAATGAAGTCTGTGTCCATCGCACAGGAGCGGCTATCCTGGGCATCGAAGTCTCGATCGATGGGGTGAAACTGCCTGTTTACTGGGCGGACGGCCTGCTGGTGGCGACCGCCTCCGGTTCGACGGCATATTCATTGTCCGCTGGCGGTCCCATCTGCTCTCCTGACTCGCGTGTGCTCATTGTCGCTCCGGTCGCTCCGCACAATCTCAATGTGAGACCACTGGTTGTGCCTGATTCAGCCAGAATCGCCATCACACTGCGCTCCAGGGACGAAAGCGTGCAGCTTTCAATGGACAACCGCGAATTGCTGATAAGCCCTGATGCGACACTCGAAGTTGAGGTGGCACAGTTTTCGCTGAATAGGGTTCGCCTCGGGAAATCGAATTTTTACAAAGCTTTGACGACGAAACTGTTCTGGGGAGAAGACATCAGGAACGAAGAAGGAAGCTAGATATTTTTTGAATATGGAAGGACAGAATAAAGTTCCGGCTCATGTGTCCATCATCATGGACGGCAACGGCCGTTGGGCGAAACAGCGTGGAAAGGAAAGGGTCTTCGGTCATGCCGAAGGCGTGGAAAGTGTGCGTTCCTGCGTTGAGGCCGCTGCACAGTCCGGAGTCAGGTATCTCTCGCTCTTCGCTTTTTCCGAGGAAAACTGGTCCCGTCCTGAGAGTGAGGTCAACACTCTGATGGAACTGATGATGAAGGCAATAGCAGAGGAAATCTCCTCGCTTGCAAAGGAAGGTATCGCTTTCCGGGTCCTTGGCAACATTTCACGACTTTCCCCTTCGCTCCGGGATGCTATCGCGCAGGCGGAAAAGCAAACGGCTCCACCCGAGGGATGCGAGCCTCTGATGACACTTGTCATATTCCTCAGCTACAGCGGCAAATGGGACATCATGCAGGCGGCGGAGAAACTTGCCCTTGAATATTCCGACAATCCCCGGGCCCTCCACGACCTTCCGCTTTCAGCCCTCGACAGGCATCTGGTGACCGCAGGAATACCTGATCCCGACCTTCTGATCCGCACCTCGGGCGAGATGAGGATCAGCAATTTCATGCTTTGGCAGACTGCCTACACGGAGTTCCTATTCGTGGACAAACTGTGGCCGGATTTCAGGAAGGATGATTTTCTCGAGGCTCTTGCAGAGTATGCACGCAGGGACCGTCGATATGGAAAAGTCAAATAATTGCGTATATTTGTATTTTTGAAACCTTAGTTTGAAATCAAAGAGAGTTCAATTGATGAGAATGCGTCGTTTCTTTCCGGTCATTTTCCTGATGATGGCGGTCTTGCCGTCCTTCGCACAGGAAGTGGGGGAAGGACCTGTCGAAATCAATTACGACAGGCCGAAGAGTTATATAGTCGGTGGTGTCACCGTTGAAGGAAACAGAGCTTATGGCTCGGAACAGATCATCTCGCTTTCCGGTTTGCGGAAGGGGACCAGGGTGACTGTCCCGAGCGAGGAACTTTCCAGTGTCACCGGAAGACTGTGGAACCAGAGATATTTTGAGGATGTTGCGCTTCAGATTGACCATCTCAGCGCTGAGGGTGACTCGGCTTTCTTCAAGATAGTAGTGACCGAGCGCCCGAGAGTGTCCGCCTGGCTGTTCACCGGAGTCAAGAAGGGAGAGAAGAAGGAACTGGATGACCGGTTGAATCTCCGGCCGGGCCGCGAGTGCTCCGACTATGTCCTGTCCACTTCCACTGACATCATCAAGCGTTTCTATGCTGAAAAGGGTTTTATGAACTGCACTGTCGATGTGCAGACGCAGAAGGATTCGATGATCCGAAATGCAACCAGGGTCATTTTCAACGTGGACCGTGGGGAAAGGGTCAGGATCAAGGAAATCAACTTTTCGGGCAATGACGGAGTCAAGGACTTCACCCTTGCCAGGTCGATGAAGAAGACCAAATCCAACAAGTTCTACAACTTCTTCAGCAGCAAGAAATTCAACGAGAAGGAGTATCCGAACGACAAGAACAACATGATCAGCAAGTTCCAGGAAGCCGGCTACCGTG
>JBJFDD010000089.1:0-9750 GCA_051889815.1 Candidatus Cryptobacteroides sp.
AGCTTGGCGGACATCCACCAGCCGGTGTTGACGTACCAGAGCCAATACCTTGCGCCCACCCAGGCTGAAACCTGCTGGTTCTTGATTGGGGTGGTAGTGTTCTTCCTGAATGTCCAGGGATTGTACTTTGCACCGGCCTCCATCGAAACATGCTGGTCCAGAGCAAGTTCTCCTTTGATGTTGGCAGTGCCGAACAAGGCCCAGTCAACGAAATTGGTGCCCACGGAAACTTTCTGGGCCCGGGCTGGAATAGACATGGCGAGCAGGAGTACGGCAGTAACCGATATTGCTTTCTTGAAAATACTCATGGCGTAGTGCATTTACACATATAATACACAACAGACCTGAAAAAGGTCTGACATTCCGAACAATGAATTATTTGCTTATTCGAGATGCAGACCTTTTGTCAAGCTTGCGGTGCAGTAATGTTTCTTGTTTGACTGCCTAACGTTTCCAGCCGCGCGGGCCGAACTTGTATGTGATTCCGATTGTGGCGGAGACATAGCCCTCGCCGCTGCGACCTCCTACCTCGCCGTCAAATGAATCGCTCAGGTAGCCTGCCTTGACGTCAAGATTGACATCCAGGGCCTTTGCGACGCGGAACGAATTCATCAAACCGCCTCGGAGAAGATAATCATTGGCAACCGGGGCATCCGTGACTCTTGCCCAGCCGATTCCGGCATAAGGGACGCAGCTCCACAGACGGTCTTCCCTGTAGCCTGCGATGATGTTGTTCAGATTGAACATCACCTCAGCCGAGAGTGAGAACTCGTTGAACTTCTGGTAGTCGAGCCAATAGTCGTGTCCGCCTTTCTCGCCAGGCAGCCTTTCGCCGGTGGAGTGGACACCGCCTGTGTTGTTCTGGAGATCCCAATCCTGGGTGGCACCCTTGAAGGAGAGTCCGCTGTAGATGAGACGTACTCCGACACTCGGTATGAACCATTTGCCGACAGCAATGTCGAGGGCTGGCGAAATCCTCTTGCCGAAATCCACCTGCTTGTCGTGGTCTCCGAAATAGACCTGACCGCCGAAACCGGCGCTCACAAACCAGTTGGACTTGGCGGATTCACTTTTCTGTGAATTTCCCTCCTGGGCAAAGGAAGGGAACATTACCAATGCGCAGAAAGCGCTTACAATCAACAATTTTTTCATAAATATTAATTTTTATGATTAGTTTTTATTCTTTTTGGACCGCTTCCATCCCGGAAGGCGGGACGATTTGCGATGCTTGTTTTTGCCGTTGCCGTAACCGTAGCCATAGCCGTAACCGTAGCCGTAACCGTAGCCATAGCCGTGACCGCTCTTGTGGCGGTCGGTAGCATTCAGTACAAGTGCCATGTTGGCAAGCTTCTTTTCCTGGTACATGGCCTCGAGGTCCGGAAGCATCCTGCGGTCAAGCCTGCCTGAACGTACGACGAAGACCGTAAGGTCGGCAATGCGGTTCGAGATGGTAGCGTCAGCCACCATTCCCACCGGCACGGAATCCGCAATGATGTAGTCATAACGCTTGCGGAGTTCCTCCACCAGCTCGTCCAGACGCTTGTCCATCAGGAGTTCAGCTGGATTAGGAGCCACTGAACCTGAAGACACGATGTCAATTTCCCCGTCTTCCGTGACATTCTGGATGATGTCGTCCACGGTGACGCTATCATCTGCCAGGAAGTTCGTAACACCAAGGCCATGCTTGCCGTAATGCGAACTCAGCGTTCCCTTCCTGATGTCCAGGTCGAGGATTGCGACACGTTTCCTTGCGGAGGACAAGGTGTCTGCCAGATGCCTTGCGATAAAGGACTTGCCGTCGCCCTCGTTCATCGAAGTGCAGATTATCACCTGTGTAGGACGGTCTTTCTTCGACATGAAGGAGAGATTGGTTCGTACAATCTTGAACGCTTCGGACAGGATCTCCTCATTGTCCTTTTCCTGAGGGATGTTTCCGAGGAAAGGAATTGTGACCCTGCCCTGAAGGTCCTTGCGGGTGCGCACCCTCGTGTCGAGGAAGAGTATCATCAGGAGGATGATTCCCGGAAGCGCAAGCCCTATCAGCAGGCCCAGTACCAGGATCTTGTTCCTGTCCGGGGAAATCGGGGCGGCAGGGCCGCTGGCTCCGTCGATGACCCTCGCATTGTTGTCCACCATCGCCTGTGTGAGGGCGTTTTCCTCACGCTTGTTCAGGAGGAACATGTACAGGGATTCCTTGATTTTCTGCTGCCTCTCGATGGAGAGCATCTGGCGCTCCTGGGTCGGAATTGAAGCGACTTTCACCTGGGCGCTGCTCTCTTGGAGCTGGGCATCTTTCCGACGGACGTTCAGGCTCACTATCATGTTGTCCACAGCGCGGATGATGGACTGCTTCATGGCCTTGAGGCTGGTGTTGATTTCCTCCACTACCGGGTTCCTCTCGCTGCTGTCCTCAATAAGCTTGTCCCGGCGGAGCTTGGCGGCGTTGTACTGCGAGATCTGGCTCTCGATGTTCATGTCGGATATTCCGGTGTTGGCCGGAATCAGGTCAACCTCCTTGGTCGGGTCGGTGAGATAGTCCTTGATGTACTGCGCCAGGCGGAGCTGGGTGTCGAGTTCGAGGACGCTGGCGCTGTACTTCTGGGATTCACCCATGTACATTCCAGCAGCCGAACCGATGTCCACTATCTTGTTGGCCTTCTTGAAGGCCTCCAGGTCGGATTCCACTCCCCCGAGTTCCCTCTCGATGATGGCGAGACGCTCGCTGATGAATTCGGCAGTGTTGACAGCCACCTGGTTCTTGTCATTGATTGCCTCCTCGTTGTACACCGAAATCAGCATGTTCAGGATGTCTTCAGCACGTTCTGCCGAACAGTCCTTGAGGGACAGGGTGAGGATGGTGGCGTCATCCTCTTCCTGGCGGATGCCGAGATTGCCGAGGATTGAATTGACCACTGAAGCGACAGGAGTCTTTGTGACATTAATCCCGTTGCCATACCACCCGGAGGTGAAGTAGTTGGTCTTCGTGACCAGGATGCTGTTTCCTCCAACTGAGACAGTGTCGTTGAAATGAACCTCCATTTTGTAGTCTTCATCCATCCCGGGTATTGAACCCAGAACCACAGTTGCGGAGTCCCGCGGAGTGAGGGTGAAGGAAGCGTATCTGCCTGGCAAGGCGTCCGTGAAGGTCACCGCCACAGGAGAACGGGTGTAAAGTTCGTCCATCCTGAAGTCGGACTTCACTTTGTAGGACACGTCCGCGTGCAGTCTTGTAACCACCTCACGGACAAGCTTCTTAGACTTGAACTGGAGGATCTCGTTGGAGACGTTAACCTTGTTGATGTAATTGTCGTAGCGGTCCAGGCCTGCCGAAATCGTCTTGTTCGAAGGGTCCTTGATGATGACCGTCGCCGAACGGAAGTAAGTCAGCGGAGTGCTGGCATACTTGTACCAGGCAAGCCCTCCGAAGACCAGGACGGAGACGAGGAACCACTTCCATTTCGAAAGCAGATAGAAGAGGATGTCGAGCAAGCTGACTTCTTGGCTGGAGTTGTTGTTTCTGTTGTCCTGCATATTCCTGAGAATGTCGCTATGTTCAATAGGTCCCTATATTCAATTTACAAGGCTGCTGGCCGCCCAGATCATCGAGCAGATGGCTGTCAGGATGGAGGTTCCGAGGCTCACATACTGGATGGTCTTGTCCTCGTTGTCTTTCTTCTTGTACTTCGGCTCGACATAGATGATGTCGTTCTGCTGCAGGTAGAAGCATGGGGAGCTGAAGATGTCCTTGCTCCTGATGTCGTTCAGGAAAATCTCTTTGGTCCCTTCCGTCTCCCTTATCACGGCAATCCGGTCAAGCCTGGCCTTTGAAGTGAGGTCACCGGCATTGGCGATGGCCTCGAGAATGGTGATTCTTCCGTCATCGACAGTGAAGGTTCCGTTGTTGGCGATGGCACCAAGCACAGTGTACTTGAAATTGAGGAAATCGATTGTCACGATAGGAGATTTGATGTAGTTCCCGTCGATGATTTCCTGCCTGATCAGCTCAGTGGCTTCGCTCAGGCGAAGTCCTGCAAGATGCAGGGTGCCGAGAATCGGGAACTCGATGTTTCCGTCCTGGTCCACCTTGTAGCCCTTGTTCTCAAGCGTGGCTGAAGACCTGGCTTCCCCGCTGGAAGAGACCTGGAAGGAGCCGCTCTGGATGTTGAATGGGAGTGCCAGCTCCATCTGCTTGCAGCTCACCGTGATGGAAAGCCTGTCGTTGCACTGGATCACAGCCTCGTGCCGATAGTCGAAGGAATACTTCTCCCCGACTTCCATGTCGTTAAGGTAAACGAATTTCTTGCTGGAAGCGCAGGAGGACAACAGCATCAGGGCTGCCAGTCCGGCTATCAAATAATTGTATGACCGCATACTATACTATGAATATTTTTAATCAATGAATATTTCAATTTACTAAAAATCAATATATTCCCAAATCCAAACCTTTCCTGCAAACCTGCGCCGCGTCGCAGTCGGGAAGACAGTCCATCACCCCCACGGGGACCTTGTCGCAGATTGCAGTAATGGTGTCAAACAGGCAGTCCTGGAGCATCTTGTTGCCCTTCACCACCGAACATCCCGGAAGAAGGGCGACGAAAGCGTCCACGTCCGTGCACTTCCGGAAACGGTTTTCCCCGGACTGCCGGAGTCTTGCCAGGCCTGCCACCGGGTACTTTACGTTCCTGTAGCAGGGTGTCTTTCCGCTCCAGGGTGAGCCGTACACGAAGACTTCCCCTTCCTCGACCCTGAGCACGGGATTGTCGTCGTTGACCATCTCGCATCCCCGGAAAGTCCGCATCCACATCTGCGAATGCGTGCTCTTGCCCGTTCCGCTGCTGCCGAGGAAAAGGTAAGCCTTCCCGTCAGCTGCCACAGCCGATGAATGGATGGAGATGCCTCCGTGCCTGAGCACCGCCTGTGAGAATGCTATCCTGAGCATCGAGGACAAGGTCCTGCCCGCATCGGGGGAATCCCAGTCCAGTTCCGCTGTTACCTCGGAGAAGGCCGGGTCCGCATGCATCCTGTGCACCGGGCCGCCTGCACTCCCCTGGAGCTCGACAAGATAGCCTCGGATGTCTTCCCCGCTCCCCAGGACACTCAGGACGAGATGTCCCAGGTCGGTGTCGGACTCATCCATCTTCCAGCCCTCCATGGCTTCAGGAATCACTCCTGAAGCGTTGAAAGAGAAAATCGGGCTGCCTTCATCATCAGTACCGAAGTCACTGAAAGACGGCAGAAGGTCCCTGGTCTCTCTCCCTTCCGGAATGAGCAGCCGGAACTTCAATCCGGCGACCTTGTAGCAGAAAGCGATCCTATCCATCATCTCAAGGGCGGCTTTTCCTGAACTGTCCTGCAGCAAGACTGGCCATGGTCCAGACAGTCTCGCCTGGTGCAAGCCGGAAGGAAAAGCGCAGCCTTCCAATAAATTCTATCAAAGTTCGTAATTTTCTTCGCAAAACACAAGAATACTTGGAAGAAACTTCATCATCAGAGTTGCCGGAATATCTTTCTGGTGCTTGCCCTGAATATTTTCCGAAGTTGCCGCCCTCAAGGACTATCTCCAGAAGCTTTCTGCCATCGGCCTGCCCTTCTGTCCTGTAAGGAAGCGTAGCCGGGTCCACGCCGAGGTACCCGGCAAGGAAGGAAAACAGCAGCCGGTTCCATCGCAGGATCCCCGCTGTTTCAGACAGGCACCGCATCGTCCGCTCATCCGTCCCGCCCCGGGAGCAGAGCAGCGCGATGTCGCACAGCTGCCTCAGTCCCACGCCCTTGCCGAAAGAATGTTTCATGATGTGGCTGCTCATCAGCAGGAAGTCAAGTTCCGGAGAGGGAACAGAAACTGTGGTCTCCCCTATTTCTGCCGTCCTGAAGCCGAATTGCGCTTCGAGGCTCTTCAACCTCCTCTTTTTCAGTGGACTGCAGATGTCTGTCAGGTTCCTGTGGTGCTCCACTTCCACTCCTTCCAAGATGTAGGACAGACTCCCGTCCGGCTTGACTGTGCAGCTGATGCCCCTTTCGGAAAGGATTCTGCGGGCTGAGTCCCATTCTCCTGCCTTGTGGAAATACATGTCGATGTCGCCGCATTCCCTTCGGTAAGGGTCGGGGTAAAGACGTGCCGCCGCCTGCCCCTTCAACAGAACCGGGTCCAGCCCCTGCGAGTGAAGGAAACGGATCAGTCCTCCAAGGGTCCGGTCCATCGCCTTGCCCTGGCGCTCGATCCTGTCCGTTTCGACAGTCCACCTCATCAGGAGTTCTTCATCGGGCAGGGAGGCCTCGTCTGGAAGCATCTCCAGGGCGGAATGGACAATGCCTGTCACTGTCTGGCGTACAGACTCATCGTGTATGTCCTGCCACTGGGCGGCACTGAGGCGGAGAGCCTCTTCCGGAAGAGGAGTCCCGTACAGACCGGTGCGGACCAGTGCGAGAAAGGCTCCTGTGAGAGTCGGATCAATCATTTCTGCAATAATCCGAGATTCTCCAATTCCTCCAGGAGGGCTGCCGTGTCGGCCTCCGCCCTCTCCTTCGGGACATCATAGTTCTGGAGGAGATATTCGCTCACCTCCCCGGGGGTGAATTCCCTGCCCCGGAACGCATTCCAGATGTCCGAGGCTGTCCCGTTGAGAGTGAAGACATCCGTCAAGTCGACTTCAGGACCGTCTTTCACGATCATGTAGCGCTTGCCGATCTTGCGGAGGAGGATTGAAGGGTCAAGTCTCATATTCTCAGAACCTTTTGCCTGTGAGGATTGCCACTGCCGTCAGGAAGATAATCTTGATGTCCATCCACATGGTGTGGTTGTCGAGATAGTCCAGGTCCATCTCAAGCCTGCGGAGCATCTTGTCCATTGTGTCGGTGTAGCCGTTGTAGAGGGTCGCGTAGGAGAAGACTCCCGGATGGATCTGGAAGAGTCTCTGATAGTCAGGATTGACCTCCATGATCTTGTCGATGAAATACTGTCTCTCCGGCCTGTAGCCCACCATGCTCATGTCGCCTTTCAGCACATTCCACAGCTGCGGAAGTTCGTCAAGATGATGGTGACGGATGAATGCTCCGACCTTGGTAAGCCTGTTGTCAGTCTCGCCGCACAGAGCCGGTACTCCGTTCTGTTCGGCGTCAGGCACCATCGACCGGAATTTGTACAGGATGAATGGCTTGCCCTGGTAGCCTATTCTTTCCTGCGAAAAGATAGCTTTCCCGGGCCCCTCAAGCTTGATGGCGCTCCAGATTACGAGATAGAACGGCGCAAGGACTATCAGTCCGATTCCGCTGATGACAATGTCCATGAATCTTTTCATACTAGGTTAGATTTTTGGGTTTTTTGTTGTTTTTGTTATTATTGTTTTTGTTGTCAATTCTTCATAAATCGAGAGACAGTCCGCTATCATCCTCTCCCTGGTAAAATAGCTGTTGAACCTCCCGGCTGCTCCCTCAGAATATTTCCGATAGACTTCCCCGTCTTCTGCGATTGCTTTTATTGCCGAGGCAAGCCCTTCGGCACTTTGGGGTTCCACATTGATGCCGGAGACCCCGTCCGCATTGACCTTCGAGACGCCCGAGCCCGGTATCTTAGTGGCCACCACCGGCTTTCCGCAGGACATCGCCTCGATCTGGACGATTCCGAAGGCCTCGGTCTTCTGCACGCTGGACAGCACAAAGAGTGTGCATGCCCCGTAATATGCCGGAAGCGACCCGTCGGGAATATGCCCGAGCAGCCTGACCTTCTCCCCGAGTCCCTTGCTGCCGATGCGGCTCCTCAGTTCCCCTTCCAGAGGTCCGGAGCCACCTATCAGGATGACATAGTCGTCCGGCAGGAACTCAGCTGCATCCACAAGGTAGGAAAAGCCCTTGTACTCCACAAGACGGCCCAAAGAGAAGACGATTTTCTTGCCGGGATATCTTTTCTTGACCGCCTCGACGTCTGCCTCTTCCGGAAGAACCGGATCGATGCCAATGTGGAGAGGGACGAACTTCTCCCGGGCGCCGGTGAGCCAGGGTGACTGCTCGAGATAGTACCGGGTGGTTCCGATGATGCGGTCAGCCCTGCGTATGAGCCAGTCCTGCAGGGGCTTGAAGAAACGGAGCAGGAACTTCTGCTTGAGGATGTCGCTGTGCCAGTGCAGCACGACTATACCCTTGTAGCCTGAAAGCCAAAGGGCAAGTGCCGCCATCGGGTCCGGATGATGGACATGAATGATGTCATACCGGCGGCAGCGCTTCCTGAGTTCTGAAATCATGGATGGGGCTAACATCGTGGCTGCCACCTTGCGCAGGGTCCTGCACAGGATAAGGTCGGAGTTGTCATTGACCTTCTGCACCCTCGTGCCTCCCTCTGAGGCAGCGCACATCATGTCGCAGCGCACGCCCCTTTCCGACAAACCCGTCGTAAGGTCGTACATCACCTTCTCCACCCCTCCCCGCACTGGATAGAATTTTCCTAACTGTAGAATCTGCATAGGTTGTTGTTAGATTAGCCGTTCGTAGAGCTCAATATATTCATTATACCTGTCTGTCTTGCGGAAATGTTTCAAGGCTCGCCTCCTGCAATTCTCCCTGAAATGCTCCTTGCCGAGCGATTCGACGAGGCGGACTTTTGCGAGAAGCCCTGCCACGTCGCCCTGCTCCACGACATAGCCGGTGTCCTCAGTCACCGCTTCGACGCTTCCGCCCGTCCTGTAGGTCACCACCGGCGTCCCGCACGAAATCGCCTCGAGATTCACTGTCGGGTAATTGTCCTGCCAGGTAGGGTTCACGAAGACGTCCGCCGTGCTGTAAAGTGCGGCGAGCTGGTGCACATCCGCTGTCCGCTTGACCGTCACTATCCTCTCTCCGAGTCCCTCCTTCCCGCTGGCAGACAGGAACCTCTCCAACTCTTTCCTGTCCATCCCGACCAGGACGATGACTTCGTCGGTGTTCAGGCCGGCTGCCATTCCCAAGAAATCATTCAGCCCTTTCTCCTCGCTCCAGATGCTCGCAACTCCGAGGATGATGTGCCGGTCTCCGAGTCCGTAGCGGGTCCTCACTTCCTCGGCTGCTTCAGGCTGAGGCACAAAGACATCTGTGTCTATCCCGTTGTGAATCACCTGGAAAGTGTAATCCTTGAGGAATGACTGCTCCATCTCCGACCTCATCCACTCCGACACTGGGACAAGGGTCAGGCGGTCTTTGGGCATCGAGCAGAAGGCATCCCTCTTGTCCCGGAAATTGCGCGCCGATCGGTCAGCGAACCAGCTTGTGGGGAATTTTCCCCTCTGGGGACAATGTCCGCAGCCTGTCTTCCAACGGTCGCAGCCTGCATACATGTAGTGATAGCAATGTCCCGTGTAGAGCCAGCAGTCGTGAATGGTCCAGACAACCGGGATTCCGCTCTGCGAAAGGAAGTCAAACAAGACCCTGTAGTTCAGGAAATAGCCGTGGATGTTGTGAATATGGATGATGTCGGGACCTATCCTCCTGATTTCATCGATGAACCGCTTCGTGGCCCTGGCGGAGCCAAGACCATGGCGGTCGAGCAATCTTGTCTGCAGGCCGTGACAGGCGACACTGGCCCTGTCGCCAACCGGGACTGGGATGGAAGTGGATGACAGAAGCCCGTCACGTCCCTTGCTGTAGGCAACATAACTTTCCCAGCCATTGGCAATGGCAAGTTCCCCGATTTCCTTCATTATCCTTCCCGTAGAGGTGTTGGTCCTCAGCACGGGATTTATCTGCAACAGTTTCTTACTCATCATCCTTAAGCAAGTCCTTGTACAA
>JBJFDD010000090.1:0-2643 GCA_051889815.1 Candidatus Cryptobacteroides sp.
CCTCTGGTTCGCATTCATCACGAGCGAATGCAGTTTCGGGAAATTTTCGGGTGTAAGAATCGGGGGCACACTGCTGAAATTGTTGCTCGAGATGTTGAGATATTCAAGATTCCTGAGGTTGGTGAACTCGTCAGGAAGGGACACCAGGCCATAAGCGCTGATGTTCAGCCTGCGAAGGTTGGTCAGGGTGCAGATGTGCGGCCCCGGATCAAGGCTCTTGAGGAAGGTGTTCGCGTTGCTGAAGAAAGTGAGTTCTTCACAGGCTGTAAGGTACTTGACCTGGAACGGGATGCCTTCCTGGGTCGAGAAGAGCATGAAGGTGGCGCTTCGGACCCTGCCTTTGTCAGGTCCGGATTTCCAGACTGTTACCCCATCCCAATGTTCCATCCTTTCGGAGACTTCGTAGTCGGCGAGACAGCCGAGCGAGCGGCGGATGGCAATCAGGGCAAGGGAATCTCCCTTGACACCCGGCTCGATGGTTTCAGCTGCCTCCTGACGGACAAGGAATCCTTCGTTGCGGGAAGGTGTCCTGTCCTCATCAAGTGGGATGAAGCGGACAGGACATGAACGTGGCTCTTCGTTGAAGTTGAGATCCCATTTGAAGCGGATGGTGACCTTCCTGGGCCTGGCTCCCCGGTCAAGGTTGAGTTCCGTCATTTCGCAACTCAGCCAGGATGCATCCTCCCCTGGAATCTCAACCTTGAAAGGAAGGTTGGTCATCACATCCAGATCGAATGTCCTTTCATCGAACGGAGCATAGCTGAGAAGCGTGATTTCCGGACGGGAAGGGTCGATGGAATATTCAAAACCCTTCTGGATAACTTTTATGTCCTTTCTTTCCCCGGTGCCGGTCTGCTCGATCCTGACAAGGCCCTCCCTCGGGGAGACTGTCAGCGACGAATCGATGCTGATGGTGCAGACGGTGCTGCCGTTGCCGTTGGCCGGTGAAACCGTGATCCATGGGTCCTGGGTCTTCGCTATCCATGAACCGGCACTGGAAAGGGAGAAACTGACGGTCTTCCCGACAGCTTCCGCCTCAATGCTGTCAACCTCCGTTGAAAAGGCAGTCCCAGGCTCTCTCCGGCAGGAATCCAGGGCAATGAGACAGGACAGGGCAAGTATGAATATTTCAGTGTTCAGTCTTTTCATCTTTGCAATTCGATATAGTCACAGTTCCTGATGTCCTGAGTCTTGTCATAGATGAGATAGAACATTCCGCGGGCGTAGGCGCTGCAGATGTCCGAAGCATCGAAGATTATCTCAGGATTGTCGCTGATGTCAAGATAGTAGCAGAGGGTGGAAATAGTGTCGTCAACCTTGCCAATGTCGTTGGACCCGAGATACAGTCCGCGGAGGCCCTTGTGCTGGTAGATGCCCTCGGGCCATTCGCTCAGGCATCTTTCTCCCCTGGAATTCCTCTGTCCCCTGATTGCCAGGACGGTCAGGTAGCCGCAATCCAGCGGTTCGAAAGGGAAATGGGAGAAGCGGTTATAGGAAATGTCCAGGCCATAGAGATAAGGCACGTTGGTCGCAATCATTTCCGGGGTGATGGATTTGAGATGATTATATGACAAATCGATGGAAGACAGGGCCTCAACGTTCTTCCCGACAAGGCAACCTTCAGGGAAGGACTCGATGGAGCATCCCCTGAGGGCTATGTTACGGACCCAGGAACCGGATTCGGCCAGGGCGGCAGGATATTCAGTCAGTTCGGGGTTGTTGTTCAGGGTCAGGGTGGTGCAGTTTATGCCCTTGTAGCCGCTGCCCGCATTCTGGAAACGGCTGATGTGGTTGAAGGAGAAATCCACCGAACCCATTGTGTAGATGCTCCCGGCATCGAATATGTCGGGGAACTCCGTGAAGAGGTTGTGGCTGGCGGAGAATGTCTCCACATCGTCCATGGAACAGAAGATTCCATTCTCGTCAACAGGGAGTGAAGAAAGCTTGTTGTTGCCCAAGAGAAGCTGTGTCGGACCGATATCTTTTCCGAAAGCTTCCGTAATGGTCTCCATACCGTTGTTTGTCAGATCCAGAAGGCCGATCTTCTTCATCTTTCGGATTGCCGCTCCGTCGAGCACTTTGAGGTTGCAATTGCCGAGGTACAGAATCTGGATCTTCCCGGCGGAAGGACCTTCAGATAGCATCCGGACAAGCTTCCCGCTCTCACCCTCCTCCAATTGAGGATTGTTGCTGAAATTCAGGACCTCAAGTGAAGGCAGGAGGCCAAGGACAGCAGGACAGCGGGTCATCTTCGGACAATTGTAGATTTCAAGTTCGACCAGGGACTCAAGGCGTGCCATGGATTCCGGCAGTTCCGAAATCATGCCGTTGGCAATGTAGAGACGCTCCAGCTTGGCAAGGTTCCCGATTTCTTCAGGCAGGGAGAGAAGACCATTGCAGAGTTTGCCAGGGACGATGTCCTGAGGAACAGGGGCATTCTCCATATTCATGATTTCCTTTTCGGAATATTTCGCGTAAAGGGAGATTTCCGGGATGGAGATTCCGTGCTCAATGAGAGCCCTGGCGCATGGTTCCGAAAGCTGGCTTACGGGATGTAGCATCGAAAGATACTCGCTGTGGCGTCCAAGTCTTTCTGCATCACCGCCTCCTGTCTGCATCGTCGGGTCGGACTCAAATGTGTTG
>JBJFDD010000091.1:0-2643 GCA_051889815.1 Candidatus Cryptobacteroides sp.
CAATGATGGCGAATTTACTCATTGAAATGACGATTCCGGATGAGATTTTCGGAAAATAATTGCAAATTTGCAAAGTGGATTTCCGGCTGGGAAGCCACATCAATCAATAACTATAAAAAAGAAAAGAATCATGGCAAAGTATGTATGCGATGTCTGTGGCTGGGTCTACGACACCGAAGAAGGCTATCCTGACGGGAACATCGCTCCCGGAACTCCTTGGGAGGAAGTTCCTGAAGATTTCGAATGTCCTCTGTGCGGTGTCGGCAAAGACCAGTTCACAGAAGAATAATATCAAAGGGAAAGCCAATCTCAAATGCCGCGATGCAGATGAATGCTCATCGCGGTAGTTTGTTGTTTACCAAGCAAGCCTTCAGGGCTGGAGATTTGTAAAAGAACCGCCTTATGACCCAAGTATTGATCTGCGCCGCAGGATTGGCGCTTGCTACAGTAATAGGCTCGATTCTGGGCTTTTTTATCAAGGAACTCCCGCACAAGTGGAACGATGCGGTCCTGGGCTACTGCGCAGGGATAATGCTGGCAGCTTCCACCATCGGCCTGATTGTCCCTGCAGCCGAATCGGCAGGATTGGGGAAATGGTGGCTGATCCTGGTCGGGGTCATCGCCGGTGTCCTGTTCCTTAATGTTCTCGACCTGCTCACTCCTCACCTGCACAAAATTACAGGCCTGGACCCGGAAGAGCACAAAAACAACGCCTCCCTCAACAACATCCTTCTGTTCGTGATGGCTATCGCCCTTCACAAACTGCCGGAAGGAATTGCTGCGGGAGTCGGTTTCAATTCTGCCGAGACCTCCGATGCCTGGGCCGTGACCTTCGGAATAGCACTCCAGAACATCCCGGAAGGAATGGTTGTGATTGCTCCCCTGCTCATCGCAGGAGTCAGCAAGGCACGTACTTTCCTCATTTCCCTATCCATCGCCATGTTGGAAGTCGTGGGAGTGCTGATCGGCTACGGAATCGGAGCGATTTCCGAAGTCCTGCTTCCGGTGATGCTGGCGATGGCCGGTGGTGCAATGCTCTATGTCGTCAGCGACGAGATGATTCCGGAGACCCATTCGCACGGGTATCAGAAGACGGCAACATATTCATTGATCTTGGGTTTCGTCACCCTGGTCTTCCTCGAGATGGGCTTCTAGTCAAGAAGCCCTGTCGAGAGGTATCTCTCGCCGGTATCGGGGAGGAGTGCGACAATCTGCTTGCCCTGATTCTCAGGAAGGCGGGAAAGGATGGCTGCGGCGTGGAAGGCTGCGCCTGAGGATATTCCTACCAGGATACCCTTTTCCTTCGAGAGGAAACGCATCGAGGCGAAGGCTTCTTCATTGCTGACAGTGATGATTTTATCAACTGCAGAAGCATCGTAGGTCTCCGGTACGAAGCCCGCGCCGATACCTTGGATGCCATGTTTTCCAGGAGCTCCTCCGGAAAGGACAGGGGAAGAGGCAGGTTCGACAGCGACCACTTCGATCCCGGGGTTGTGACGCTTCAGGGCACGGCCCGTTCCGCTTACGGTACCTCCTGTGCCGACTCCGGCAATGAATATGTCAACCTTGCCTTCCGTGTCCTTCCAGATTTCCTCTGCGGTCGTTCTTTCGTGGACAGCCGGATTGGCAGGATTGGTGAACTGACCGAGAATCACCGAACCCGGAATGCTCCCGCGGAGTTCTTCTGCCTTGGCGATAGCGCCTTTCATCCCTTCCGCCCCGGGAGTGAGGACAAGCTCGGCTCCGTAGGCCTTCAGCAGGCTCCTGCGCTCAAGGCTCATCGTGTCAGGCATGGTCAGGATGGTCCTGTAGCCCTTAGCGACTCCGACCCAGGCAAGTCCCACACCGGTGTTGCCGCTGGTCGGTTCTATGATGGTTGCACCGGGTTTGAGGATACCTTTGGCTTCAGCATCTTCTATCATCGCAAGGGCAATCCTGTCCTTGACGCTGCCTCCGGGATTGAATTTTTCGAGTTTTACGGCGATGTCCGCCTTCTGGCCATCGATTCCAGTGATGCTTACCAGCGGAGTCCCGCCGATGAGGTCTGTTATGTTCTTGTAGATCATTTCATTCGATTTTCAAACACTGCATTTCCAACCGCTTTCCCCAATTATTCAGATTGCGTCGAGGGCGCTTGAGAGATCATCTATGATGTCATCGATATGTTCCACACCGACCGAAAGACGGACAGTCGTAGGAGTGATGTGCTGCTGTGCGAGTTCTTCCGGACTCATCTGGGAATGAGTCGTGGTGTACGGGTGGATGACAAGGGACTTGACGTCGGCGACGTTTGCCAACAGAGAGAAGATCTTGAGGCTGTCGATGAATTTCCAGGCATCCTCCTGGGTACCGTCAATTTCGAAAGTGAAGATTGAACCTGCCCCCTTCGGGAAGTATTTCAGATAGAGTTCGTGGTCCGGATGGGACTCAAGAGCCGGATGGCTGACAGTCTTTATCTTCGGGTGATGGCTGAGGAAATCGACGACCTTCAGGGCATTCTCCACGTGTCTTTCGATACGCAGCGGAAGGGATTCGACACCCTGAAGAAGGATCCAGGCATTGAAAGGTGAGATAGTCGCTCCGGTGTCACGCAGGATGACCGCACGGATTCTGGTCACGAAGGCTGCAGCTCCGGCGACATCT
>JBJFDD010000092.1:0-2643 GCA_051889815.1 Candidatus Cryptobacteroides sp.
TCGATGTTGGTGTGGTTCCTATAGTTCGGGTCGGTCTTTCCGACATTGTTGGTGTAGAAGAAACCGAGCTCTTTGGTTGAAGGATTCTTGTAGAACTGAGGGATACCATAGGCAGAGGTGAACTTGGTTGAGATGCCCTCGGATGAGCCGACCATCTCCCAGGCTGAACCTGAGAATTTCTGTACGGACATGAGGTTTGCAACCTGTCCTCCCTTGTAGAGTACGTTAGGGGCATTGTCCTTGTCGAATGTGATGACGATAGGTGCTGCGACAGCCCTTGAAGAGTTGTCGGCAATTCCACGCTTTCCTACTGCATCAAATGATGATCCGTTCCACTTGACGACTACAACGTTGTTGTTCCTTTCTGTAATTCCATCGATTGTAGTCTTCTTGAGGAATGCGAGATATGGCATACCGTCAACAGGGCTTACCGCCATTGAAAGTTCGGTACCCATACCGAGTTCGGCGCCCGGTTCGAAATACTCGCCGATTTTTCTGGCTACTGTTCCGAGAATCTTTCCTACCTTGACGACGTAGGAAGAAGAGAGGCCTGACTTTGAGTTGGTGACGACAATGTCGATAGGGTAGGTGCAGTCAACGGAAACCTTTCCGTCGACAACTGCCTTCTCGTTGACCTTGATTTCGTCGTTTTCGCCTGCCGTAAGGGTTGCCACGAGGGTTTTGCCGTTTCCGCCTTCAGGGATACGGATAATCATCTCCTCGGAAATTTCAGCTGCTGCATAGTCCTTGTCGAGTATGCTGTTGTCAACTGAGTTGAATGAGAATGTCTTGAGGACAGCCGGAGTAGTGTCCGGAATAGGCTCCTTTTCCTTGCAGGAAGCAAGAAGAGCCACTGCCAAGGAAAGGCAGAAGAGAATTCTTGATGATTTCATGATGCTTTTGAATCTATTTGTTGTTGATAGTTACTGTATGTTCAATGAATCTTCGGTTTGGGCCGGGATATCCTATTCCTATTGCCTTGTTGCTCGAGGCGGTAAGCCTGATGGTCAGTTTGCAGTCTTTGGTTTCATCCACTTTCACCGGAAAATATTCAATGCGCAGCGGTTTCTTGAATATTCCCTTTTCAAAAGTGACGCTGCCGGTACCGTTGATAATCTTGAAGTTGACGTCCTCCGTCAGACCGTCTCCGGCTATGATTTCATAACTTATTGTGACAGGCTCATCCATGAGGACTGAAACAAGGTTGATATAGTACGTCGCGGTGTAAGATTCGGTCATCTTGGTCGAAACCGTTGATGTTGCAGATCCACCTTCATCCTTGATGCAGGCATAGTAGTCTGTGAACATGATGCCCGTCGAATCATCGCACGAGCAGAAGAGCGAAAGCAAAGAAATGATTGCTGTTATCTTTATGAACTTTTTCATCTTTCAGTTTGCTGAGGTGTAACCGTCGTTCTGTGTCATCTGCTCGTTGGACTGCATTTCCATCTGCGCAATCGGCAGTATGAACCTGTAATCAGGATATTTGACAGTCCTGGCTTCGCTTTGGGCATTCGAGGTCGGTGATCTCTGGAGATCCTTCTTGCAACGGATGATGTCAAACAGCCTGTGGCCTTCGTAGCAAAGTTCGCGCTTCCTCTCGAGATCGATGAGGTTGCACATGTCCTCGACATTGCTGAATATGAGGGGAACACTGTCCTTGCTCACGCCTTTGGCCCTGGCAATCAGTGCCTTCAGGTCATCGGCGGCGCCGTTTAGGTCGTGCCTGGACCCTTTGCACAAGGCCTCTGCATGAATCAGGTACATTTCTGATACCCTGAATACGAAAGGCGAGCAGCACTGTTCCATCTCGTTGGTGATGCTTTTCAGGAATACGTGCTTGCAGATTGCCGGGTATGAGCCCTTGCTCTTTACCTCGTCGGATTCGCAATCCTCAGGGATGTAGGTGAGCAGGGATTTCCTGACGTCATTGATGTCGAACAGATTGCCGAATGATGGGTCCGGAAGCAGTTTCTCGCCGGTGGACCTGACCGGGTCGCACTGGGAGTTCATGCTTGAAGTCTTGTTGTAGCCGTTCATCCTCAGGATCGTCTCCTGCCCGGGGTATTTGACAGGGTAGCGGAACATGTTGACATATTCATCGGCAGGGGAAAGCGGGAACCTGTCCATGAGCTTCCTGGAATATTCCTCGGCTTTCTCCCAATTCTCCATGTAAAGGTAAACCCTCGCAAGAAGTGCCTCGCAGGCATATCTGGAGATGTGGTAACAGTCGGAATAGTACTCATCCTTGAGGAGTGAGCAGGCTTTCTCGAGATCGGAAATGACCAGGTCATAGACCTCCTTTACAGAGTTCCTCGGAAGCATTTCGCTTGACCCCGGAACATGGTCAATAGCGATGACTCCCTTGTGTGAGGCATCAGAAGTGAAGTTGTACGGTTGCCCGTAGCAGTTGCAGAGCCCGAAATGGGCAAGCGCTCTTGCGAAGTAGGCATATCCCATGACCTTGTCCACAAGTTCCGGATCCTCTTTGCTGTGCTGCGGGGCATATTCAAGGATATTGTTCGCATTGGTGCAGATTACGTAGCCCGACTTCCAGATAGTGTATGGATATGTGGCATTGAAATCCGGCCTCATCGAATAGTTGAAGAGGAGATATGTGCCTTCGTCGGCATTGACGACGTT
>JBJFDD010000093.1:0-2636 GCA_051889815.1 Candidatus Cryptobacteroides sp.
AAAGAGGGTTCATATAGGCAAGGACGCTGCGGAGCTTCTCATTTGTGACATATTTTGCAATGAAAGAATCTGCACTCATCAGGAAATCCTCACAATGCATGAGCATGAATCCCGAAGAGGGCCTCAGATAGAAAAGGTCCAGTTCATCGACAATCCGGTAAAGGGCATCGACGTAATTCTTCAGGTTTTCCCTCTGGTCCGGAAAGGATGCGGCAAGAGAATCCACGAAACCCTTCCGTCCCTGAGCAATGGTATATGTCGCACCATCCTGCGCAAAATACAGACGGTCAATGCATTGCGGGTCCACATGTCTGATATGGACCTTGTCGGCAATGCCCAGATATTTACAAATCTTCAGGATGTTGCCACCCTCCTGCATGCCTCCGATTACATGCATTCCGGTGTCGAAAGTCTCAACGAAACGCCTGAAACTCTGAAGACCGCCTCCGCAGGTCGGGTTTTTCTCAATTACCTTCACCCTCACCCCTTCCTTCGAAAGGATGGCCCCCGTAAAAAGGCCTCCGAGGCCTCCGCCTATAATTATTGCCGACTTTTGCATAGTTAATGTACTGACTTAAGTTGTTTCCACAGCACATCCTCCCCGACTATATTTCCGCAGGTCAGGATGGTGCCGACCATCACTCCAAGTATTCCATGTGAATTGGTATTCTGGCCGGCGAGCAGCAGGTTTGGAATTTTCGTCCTGTAAGGTACCCTTCCGGCTACGCCGAGACTGATGTCTTTTGCTACGCCATAGATTGACCCCCCTTCCGTGCCGGTGTAATCCTGGTAGGTCAGAGGGGTGGAGGTCCAATATGAATCCACGGCCGGAATGAAGCCGGGACAATCCTTCTCCACCCGGGCCATTAGTTTCTCAGCATGAATGCGTTTGAACTCAGCATATTCCTCTCCCCTTCTCCCCGCAGGAGTTCCCTTCCATCTGGCCACGTCCTCCATTGACATATAGGAAAGCACTACTCCGGCTTCCGCCCACTGAGGGTCCGGTTTGTGGCAATGGTGCATGTACAGATAGCCTTTGGGCCACTGGTCAAAGGTGTGACTCTCACAGCCCCAAGGACTTGAGCCGGCATATCCAAAAAAGTTGGTATTCATGTAAGGGAGGGTGCCATCCTTGAATTTAAGGTAAAGGGCAAAAACTCCGCTGGTCTGGGGAATTGAGCTGATCCTGCTCCTGAATGCGGGGCGGATGAGCCTGGTGTCGAGCAATTCCATCAGACGCGCCGGATGGATGGTGCTGACGATATAATCTGCCTTGTAGAGGCATTCATCCGAGGTTTCCACAGACGTTGCCCGGATGCTGTCGCAATTGATGCGCACGACCTTCTTCCTTGTCAGGACCTCGCCTCCCATGCCCCGGATGCCGGCAATCAGCGACTTTGCAATGGCATCGCTTCCCCCAGCAATCCGGAACGAACTCTGATTGTAGAAATCCATGATGAAGGCATGTTGCGAGAAAGGAGTCCTGCCACGCTCGGCTGCGTAGAGCGAAAGGTCTCCGGCAAGCACATTTGCAAGCATCGGATCAGTAAACAACTCGTCCAGAACCTCGTCCATGGCCCTGAGCTGGTACTCGGTTCCGGCTGCAAGGTCCCGGCTGTCGGACAGAAGCGAAGAAAGGGCCGAAGCCGAGCTCACACGGTTTACGATTTCAAGATACCTTTTCAGATTGTCTTTCTGAGAAGGAAAATACTCTCCCATTCTCTCCAGAAAAGCCTCACGGCCGGTCGGGAAACGGAATTTCTCACCTGCAAGGGAAACAATATTGTAGGCCTCAGGATCGAGGCTGGACAGATGCACGTCCCTGTCAAGTCCGAAATAACGCATGAGCATGCCCATTGTCTGGTCCGCACGGGCCGAGCCGATAAAATGCATTCCGGTCTCAAATTTGACACCGCCGCGCATGAAGCATTGCAGGCAGCCCCCCGCCTGTGCCTGCTGCTCGAGAACGGTCACCTTGTAACCGTTTTTCTGGAGGATATAGGCGCAAGTAAGTCCGCCAAGTCCGGATCCTATGACTACAACTTCAGACATTCTGTTCGATTCTATCTGCTATTTCGGTGTAACGTCTTTTATAATATGCCCTCACTGCCTTTGCCTGGGAAAGAGCGGTTTCTCCATGCTGACGCAGTTCTGCCTGTGTCATCCTTTTGTCAATCTCGATGTGGAGAGGCCATTTCCTTAGGTATCTCCCATGCTTCGGCAGGGCTTTGCCCGAGCCATATATAATTAATGGAATTATGTCTATATCAAGGGTTTGCGCGACATAAAAGGCTCCCTGATGAAAACGACCGATGCCGCAGTCCAGACTCCTGGTTCCTTCCGGATATATGGCTATGCTGTAGCCTCGTTCAACAAGAGAACGGAGCTGGGGCATAATTGCATCCACTCCGGCAGAGGCAGGAAGGAAGTCTGCATTGCGGATGGTGTAGCGATAGGCCGGATTGTTCCAGACCCAGTCGGTCGTGAGGACGATGAGCTTCGGGGTGAGGGCCAGCAGGGGTGCCAGGTCAAGATGTGACTGATGGTTGCAGATTATCACGGCCGGCTTGCTGAAATCCTCTCCAAAGTTGTTGGTGCAGGTATATTTCACTCCCGGGATTCCGTGAACATTGAGT
>JBJFDD010000094.1:0-2617 GCA_051889815.1 Candidatus Cryptobacteroides sp.
CTCTTCTTTCGGCTTCGACATCGATCCCCTGGACTATTATCCTGCGGTGAAGGTGAAGGAGAGGCTGACCATTTCCGAAGGCATTCCCAGCCTGGTGGATTTCGCCCTGGAGCACGGCACTAGCTACAAGCGTCTCAAGGAGACCAACCTCTGGCTCCGCGACAGCAAACTCGTGAACAAGGCGCAGAGGACCTACAGCATCATCATTCCTGAGCAGTAGCCCGGGAACAGTGAATATGCCGCCGTCCCGAACCCCTGTCATGCGGGTATGAAAATTGCAGTGATTTCTCGGATTTGCCACGTGACCCCATACTGCGTTCGGAACAATAACCAATAATATTAAATCTTAAATTTTATGCGCAAAAATTTCAGATGGCTTGCTGCCATCCTGCTGCTTCTGGGCTGCAATGTATGGGCCCAGGACAGCATCAGCACAGTCGAGAAGAACTTCAAGGACACTCCTGAAAGCCAGAAACTCGGTGCCTACTGGTACTGGATTGCCGGCAACATGTCCAAGGAAGGTGTCATCAAGGACCTCCAGGCGATGAAGTCTGTCGGAATCAACAGGGCTTTTATCGGAATGATCGGTGAGGACCAGGGAATTCCCCAGGGCCCTGTAAGAATGTTCACCGACGAGTGGTGGGACATCCTTCACACAATGTTCAAGACCGCCGGGGAACTCGGCATCGAAATCGGAATGTTCAACAGCCCGGGCTGGAGCCAGAGCGGTGGCCCTTGGGTCGAGCCCTCCCAGTCAATGAGATATCTCGGATATGCGAAGGACACCCTGACCGGTCCTTCCAGATTCAATGGCAAACTCCCTGAAGTGGGCAAGGATGCACAGGCAGTCAAGGTCCTGGCCTTCCCTCTTGTCAGCCCTTCTGTCGAGTTTGCATCCACTACCGCCAAAGACGGTACGGTCACTCTCAAGGCCGACAGGGAAGCAACAGTCCGTTCTGTCGTCATCAAGCCGGTCGAGAAGCCGGGATCCAGCCCTGCAGCCCTCTATGCCAGGGTGGGCGGCAAGAAGGTACTTGTCGAGGAATTCCTCATCGACAGGAGCAACAGCGCTACCAACGTAGGCTTCGAGCCTTTCGCCCCAATCGTGATTTCAATTCCTGAAACTGTCGCTTCGGAATTCGAACTCAAGGTCAAGCCCGGTATTGTTGCCAGTGTCACTCTTTCCGACCAGCCGGTTGTGGAGAGATACCCTGAAAAGTCCCTGGCCAAGATGTGGCAGACTCCGCATCCGATGTGGAACGCCTACATGTGGAGGGAGCAGCCGGAATATTCCGGAATCTGCGTTTCCGATGTCCGGGACATCTCTGAATATCTTGCCGCGGATGGCACCCTTACCTGGGACGTTCCGGCAGGGGAGTGGGTGGTGATGCGCACTGCAATGCTTCCTACCGGCACTGTCTGCTCGCCGGCACCTGTCGAAGGAACGGGCCTGGAGACCGACAAGATGAGCAAGAAGCACATCCGTACCCATTTTGACAAATATCTTGGCGAAATTCTCAGGAGAATCCCTGCCGAAGACCGCAAGACCTTCAAGGTCTGTGTCGAGGACAGCTACGAGACCGGCGGACAGAACTGGACAGACAACCTCATCGAGGACTTCAAGGCTGCCTACGGCTACGATCCGGTGCCTTTCATCCCTGTGATGAGCGGTGTAGTTGTCGGCAACGAGGATCTCTCCGACCGTTTCCTCTGGGATTTGAGGAGACTCATTGCAGATGAGGTCTCCTACAACTATGTCGGTGGACTCCGCGAGGTGGCCAATGCCAACGGTCTTACCACCTGGCTCGAGAACTACGGCCACTGGGGCTTCCCTGGCGACTTCCTCCAGTACGGAAGCCAGTCCGACGAGATTGCCGGCGAGTTCTGGAGTTTCGGCGACCTCGGTGACATCGAGAACAGGGTCGCCTCTTCCTGCGGCCACATCTACGGCAAGCAGAAGGTATGGGCCGAGAGTTTCACCTGCGGCGGTCCCGACTTCTCCCAGTATCCGGGCCAGATGAAGCAGCGCGGAGACCGTTTCTTCACCGAGGGCATCAACGCTTCCCTCTACCATCTCTATGTACAGCAGCCTGACGACAGGGTTCCGGGACACAACGCCTGGTTCGGCAACGAGTTCAACCGCAAGAACACCTGGTTCTCCCAGCTGGATGTCTTCAACGACTACATCAAGCGTTGCAACTATATGCTCCAGCAGGGCCGCTATGTCGCCGACGTGGCCTACTACCTCGGTGACGACTGTCCTAAGATGACCGGTACCAGGGACCCTGAGATTCCGAAGGGCTATTCCTACGACTACATCAACTCCGATGTAATCCTCAAGGCCTGCGTCAAGGACGGCAAGCTCACTCTCGAGAGCGGCATGCAGTACAGCGTCCTTGTCCTCCCGAAAATCACAACAATGCGTCCTGAACTGATCCAGAAGCTTGAGAAACTCGTTTCCGACGGTCTCGTGATCCTGGGTCCGGCCCCTGTCAAGTCCCCTAGCATGAAGGGCTATCCGGAGTGCGACGAGATTGTAAGGACCGTTGCTGCCAGGATGTGGAAGAACAACACCGAGCCGTTCTCACATTCTGTACACTACGGAAAGGGAAGAATC
>JBJFDD010000095.1:0-9614 GCA_051889815.1 Candidatus Cryptobacteroides sp.
GCTAAATCCAACAGACAGCGCATCGTACTTCCGGAGTCCCTCGAAGAAAGGACCATCACAGCTGCAGACAAGGCTCTTGCCGACGAAATTGCCGACATTATCCTCATCGGCGACCGCAGCGAGATTTTCGCCCTGGCTGACAAGCTCGGCCTCAAGAACATCTCAAAGGCGACAATCATCGACCCTAAGACAAGCGAGAAGACTGAGGAGTATGCCCAGCTGCTTTTCCAGCTCCGCCAGAAGAAGGGAATGACCATCGAGAAGGCTCACGAACTGGTGATGGATCCGCTCTACTTCGGTTGCCTCATCATCAAGAGCGGCGATGCCGACGGACAGATAAGCGGTGCTCTCTCAACTACCGGCGAGACCCTCCGTCCTGCACTCCAGATCATCAAATGCGCTCCAGGAATCACCTGCGTCAGCGGCGCAATGCTGATGATCACCCAGACTCCTGAATATGGTGACAACGGTGTCCTGGTAATGGGAGACGTTGCTGTCACCCCTATGCCTGATGCCAACCAGCTCGCACAGATTGCAGTGTGCACGGCGCAAACCGCAAAGAGCGTTGCCGGAATGGACCCGAAAGTTGCAATGCTTTCCTTCTCGACCAAGGGTTCAGCCAAGCATGAGGTAGTCGACAAGGTCATCGAAGCTACCAGACTGGCCAAGGAGATGGACCCTGAACTCAAGATTGACGGAGAACTCCAGGCCGACGCCGCCCTCGTTCCTTCTGTCGGAAAGAAGAAGGCTCCGGGCTCGGAGATTGCCGGTGAAGCGAATGTCCTCGTGGTTCCTTGCCTTGAGGTCGGCAACATCGCCTACAAGCTTGTCCAGAGGCTCGGCAAGGCTGATGCCATCGGACCTATCCTCCAGGGTATCGCCCGTCCTGTCAATGACCTTAGCCGTGGCTGCTCCGTAGATGACATCTACAAGATGGTGGCAATCACCGCCTGCCAGGCAATGGATGCAAAATAGTTGACCACTGAATATGACAAACATCGGAAATCCCTTCACACCTTCACAGAAGAAGGCTGTCCTGTGCGGCTCGGGAGAATTGGGAAAAGAAGTCGCCATCGAACTTGAGCGCTACGGAGTCAACGTCGTTGCCGTGGACAGGTACCCCGGGGCACCGGCAATGCAGGTAGCCCAGTCATCCCACGTCCTTTCCATGCTCGACGGCGAGGCTCTAGCGGAGATGATAGAGCAGGAAAAACCTGACCTCATCATTCCAGAAGTCGAGGCAATCGCCACCCCGAAACTCATCGAACTTGAGAAGAAGGGCTACAAAGTAATCCCGACTGCCCAGGCAACCTTCCTGACGATGAACCGCGAGGGAATCCGCCGTCTTGCCGCAGAGGAGCTGGGACTGCCGACATCCAGGTACGAGTTCGCCTCGACGGAGGAAGAATTCGAAGCCGCAGTCTGCAGGATCGGCTGTCCTTGCGTCGTAAAGCCGGTAATGAGTTCCTCCGGCCATGGCCAGAGCGTCATCCGCGATGCTTCACAGATCAAGGAGGCCTGGAAGATTTCCCAGGAAGGCGGACGTGCCGGAGGCGGCAAGGTCATCGTCGAGGGTTTCGTGGATTTCGACTATGAAATCACCCTACTGACAGTCCGTCACTGCGGCGGCACCACCTTCCTCAAACCTATCGGCCATCATCAGGTGGACGGTGACTACCGCGAATCCTGGCAGCCGCAGGCGATGAGCCCGGAGGCCGAAAAGAAGGCCCAGAAGATTGCAGGAAGCATCACCGAAGCCCTTGGAGGCCACGGAATATTCGGAGTCGAGCTCTTCGTCAAGGGGGAAGACGTGATATTCAGTGAAGTGTCTCCGCGCCCGCATGACACCGGAATGGTGACGATGATTTCCCAGGACCTCTCCGAGTTTGCCCTTCACGCGCGTGCCGTCCTGGACCTGCCTGTCCCGGAGGTCCGCTTCCTCGGACCTTCCGCTTCGAAGGCCATCGTAGTCGAGGGCAATGTTTCCGAATATGAATTCCAGGACGTGGACAAGGTGCTCGAAGAGCCTGGAGTCCAGGTCCGTTTCTTCGGAAAACCGGAAATTCGCGGACACCGTCGCGTCGGAGTCATCCTTGCAACTGACGAGACAGTCGAAAAGGCACTCCAGAAGGCCGGGAGGGCATATTCAAAACTCAAGGTCAAGCTGCATCAGTAGATGAATTCTTCCGCGAAACCGATTGTGCGCATCGAGGCCGGCCTTCCGATGGTAAAGGAATGGCAACTTGCTGCGCCTGTTGATTTTACGCTTTCGCCCGGAGAGAACATCGTTGTCTTCGGGCGCAACGGCGCAGGCAAATCCAAGCTTATTGACATCATCCTGGGGAGGCACCCCGTCAAGAAAGGAATCATTGAATATTCCTTTCCCTCGCCGGTCCGCAAATATGTCAGCGATAACATCAAGTATCTGGCTTTCAAGGATTGTTATGGCGGGGATACGGACCGGAACTATTATCTCCAGCAGAGATGGAATTCCTGGGACGTGGATGACGAGAGGATCCTGATGTCCAGTGGGGAGCTCCGCAAGCACAGCCTTTCCAAGGTGCTCCCTCAGGAGCCATGCCTGCTGATCCTTGACAACCCCTTCGTCGGTCTGGATGCGGGCTCCCGCGAATTCCTCAACGGACAGCTCAAGGCCATTGCGGAGGGAGGGAAGACCAGCCTGATGCTGGTTCTTTCCCGGATTGATGAGATTCCGCAGTTCATGAGCCATGTCGTGGAAGTGAAGGATGGAATAGTCCTGCCGAAGCAGAGGCTCGAGGACTGGCTTCCTTCCCGGAAAACTGTTACTCCCGTCCGGGAGGCAGTGGTTCCCGATGTCACTGCCGCTGCGGGTGATGAAATCGTCCGTCTCAACCATGTCACGATAAAGTACGGCGGGAGGACCATCCTGAAGGATCTGGACTGGGTGGTCCGCAAGGGCGAGCACTGGTCCATAACCGGTCCCAACGGCTCCGGGAAATCCACCCTCCTGGGCATTGTCTGTGCCGACAACCCGCAGAGCTACGCCTGTGACGTTTCCCTGTTCGGCAGAAGACGCGGAAGCGGGGAAAGCATCTGGGACATCAAGAAACACATCGGCTATGTCAGTCCGGAACTCCACCGGAGTTTCAAACGGGACATCCCTGCCGAAAGGATTGTTGCCAACGGCCTGAGAGACTTCCACGGACTGTTCACCAAAGCCGACGAAGAAGAAGTCCGGATTGCACGGGATTGCCTCGCCAGGTTCGGGGCAGAGCATCTCGCCGGAACATCATTCCTGAATATGTCGAGCGGAGAGCAGAGGCTTGTGCTCCTGGCCAGGGCATTCGTCAAGGGCCCTGACCTCCTGATCCTGGACGAACCCTTCCACGGGCTCGACGACGAAAACGTCGCAATGGTCCGGGAGATAATAGGAGAGTATTGCCGGAACTCCGGCAATACCCTCCTGATGGTCACCCACAGGATGGAAGAGCTTCCTTCCTGCATTGACCACAATCTTTCCCTTCAAGTCAATCGGTAGAGGCTTCTGTCCTGATGGTACAGACAGCCTTCTTCACACCTTTGGCCTCAACTTCGACGACAATCTCTCCCGGAGTGCCGCTGCTTTGGACAATGGCAGTCAGTTGCCCGCTGAAAAGGTGCATCTGAGGCTTGTGGAAAGGCTCCAGGCAGGTCGGGTCGCCATTGGCCACAGCCTTGAAGGAGCCTTCACCGACAACCTTAATACGGACCTCGCGGCTGTCAACCGGCACAGGATTGCCATCCTTGTCCACAAGGCTCACATTGACAAAACAAAGGTCCTCGCCATCGGCCTCCATCACTGTCCTGTCCGGGCAGAGTTTCAAAGCGGCAGCCTTTCCGGCAGTCGGAACAGTTTTCTCTGCAACAGGATTGCCGTCGGCATCATAGGCCACGACCCTCAGTTCGCCCGGCTTGTAAACGACGTCCTTCCACATCAGCCGGAAGCGTTCCATGGCCTTTTCTCCGAGACATGGAGTGACTCCGTCCGCTTTTGCGAAACTTCTCACTCCCTGGGAAACGCCATTGACAAATAGTTCGGCGGAAGGATAGGAAGTGTACACAAAGACCGGAGTAACCTCTCCCTCGCGACCTTTCCAGTTCCAGTGCGGCAGTATGTGAAGGGTCGGATCAGTTGTATTCCAACGGCTTCTATAGAGGTAGAACCTGTCTTTAGGGATGTAGGCGAGATCCACGATTCCGAAGACAGAGGAGTGGTTCGGCCAGGCTTCGGTGTCATAAGGGGAAGGCTCACCGAGATAGTCGAAACCGGTCCAGACAAACTGACCCAGGCACCATGGATAGTCCTCATCTGCAGCGAGGTCTTCATCCGGAATGTTGGACCATTCACAGAAGCCGGTGTCGTAGGAGCAGGACTGATGGTCTTCAGCGACCTGGTCCGGGCCGATGGTAGGCGGGAAATGGTAAACACCGCGGGAACTGACGGTGGAAGCCGTCTCGCTGCCAAGAACGATCCGTTGTGGAAGCACAGAGAAAGCCTGGGGGTAGCGGTGCACTTTGTAGTTGAATCCTGCGACATCCAGCTGGGCGGCAAAACCGTTGCCGACAACCGAATCGAACTGATCCATTCCGCAGGTGACAGGCCTGGTAGGATCCTGGGAATGATAGAGGTCCTGAAGCCATGCGGCAACCTTGACCCCTTCCTCGGCATGCTGGGACGGCACCTCGTTGCCGATACTCCACATCACGATTGAAGGATTGTTGCGGAAATGATGGACCATGTTGAGCATGTCCCTCTCCGCCCAGGTCACACCGTTCCCGCTGTCCTTGTCGAACCAGCGGTGGTAGCCGTTCTCGCATTTGGCGATGTCCCATTCATCGAAATTTTCGGCCATCACCATGAATCCCATCTCGTCGCAAAGTTCAATGAGTTCCTCGGCAGGCATGTTGTGCGAAGTCCGGATGGCATTGCAGCCCATGTCCTTGAGGATTGTCAGCTGACGCCTGAGCGCAGCCTTGTTGACTGCAGCTCCGAGAGGTCCGAGGTCATGGTGAAGGCAGACGCCGCGGAATTTGACCGGCTCCCCGTTCAGGAAGAAGCCCTTGTCCGGACGGAGCTCAACTGTCCTGATTCCGAAACGGGTCCTCACCCTGTCACACAGGACATTCCCGTCCTCGCGGATGGTACTGTAGTGCTTGTAGTGGCCGTCAGCCCAGTCGGTTTCGATTTTTCCACCAGTAAGAACCTCAGTTTCAGCCGCATAGAGCACAGGTACTTCAGGAGTCCAGCACTGCGGTGAGAGGACTTTCATCTTCTGGACGATTTCCCCGTCCAGCACCTTGCGGGTGTCGGTCTGCTCCGCAACGACTTCGCCGGATGCATTGAATATGCGTGTACGGAGTGTCACGGCCTCCTGCGGATGAAGGCCATCAACTGTCGTGCGGATGGTGACATCGGCATATTCATCGCAGATGAACGGAGTTGAGATGAATGTGCCCCAGACGGGCACACCGACCTCCGGAATGGTGATGTGGCGGACCTTGCGGAAAAGTCCTGCGCCCGGATACCAGCGGGACGACTGCGGGCGGTTCTCCAGAAGCACTTCGATGCTGTTGTCCCCTTCCAGCAGTGCAGAAGTCACATCGCACCAGAAGGAATTGTAGCCGTAAGGCCAGAAGCAGACCTCGACCTCATTGACAAAGACGCGGGCTTCGCTCATTGCACCGTCGAAGTAAAGAATATGCCGTCTTCCGTCAAGAGTCCCCTCGCCGATGCTGAGAGTGCGTCGGTAGGCACCCTTTCCGATGTAAGGCAATCCGCCTGTCCGGCCGGTCTTGACTGTAGCATTTGTCTCACCGTTCTGGACGACAGCAACGGTCTGTAGGTCGTTGGACCGGTCGAAAGGACCGGTGATGGCCCAGTCGTGGGGTACCTGGACCTTTTCCCATCCTTCGGTAGCACGGATGTCGTGGTCGTGTCTGAATTCCCATTCCTTCAGGATGGTTTCACTTCGGACTTCCTGTCCCGAAAGGGCAAGAAGCGGGCATAGTGCCAGCAGAAGGGTCGCAATCAGTCGCATAGCATTTCGTCAAGTTTGGAAATCATCTTTTCTGTCACTACAGTGCCCAGGGCAACCTTTCCCTTTTCATCTATTACGTAAAGGGTCGGAATCCACTTGATCCTGTACAGCGGGGAAACAGAGGTCTGCTTCCACTTCCTGAGTTCTGAGACGTGGTGGTAGCCGAGGCCGTAGTCTTCGACAGCCTTGGACCATTTGTCCTTGTCGTCGTCAAATGATACTCCGATGAAGACGACGCCTTCCTTGCCGTACTTCTCGTAGGCGGCCTGGATTGCAGGGAGTTCCTTCCTGCAGTCAGGACACCATGAGGCCCAGAAGTCAAGGACGACGATCTTGCCCTTGAACTGGCTGAGTTTCAATTCTTCCCCTTCCAAGGTAGTCATCTTGAAGTCGGGGGCTTTGGTGCCGGGCTTCAAAAGGTCGGCGGCATATTCAATGTCGGGATCCACGTCCCCTGCGGCCTCCTGCGCTCCTGCGCCGATGCAGATAGCGAGGATGAGGGTTGTAAGAATGATGGCTCTTTTCATCTTATGGGGGTTTTAGGAATATCCTGTACTATTCTCCTTCGACCTTGCACTCGGTGAAGCCGAACTCAGTCCTGGCCTTTTCCTGCGGGTAGCAGTAGAAGGTGATGTCGGCCTCGGTGTGGACTTCCCCGCCGACCAGGAGTTCGGCCTTCAGGATTGCGAATGCGTGCTTTGTTTCGACTATCCTGCAGCGGACTTCAATGGGCATGGTCCCACGGGACGGGACCGGCTTGCGGTACTTGAGATTGAGCCTTGTGGTCACTCCGCTGGTCTGGAGCTTGCGCAGGATGACCCAGCCGGCAGTCTCATCGATGAGGGTCGCCTGTATGCCCCCGTGGATTACGCCTTTCCATCCTTCGTAGTCAGGGGAAGGAATCCAGCGGGTCACGACATCGTCCCCTTCTTCGTAGAATGACAGGTGCAGTCCCTTGGGGTTGTCAGGTGAGCACATGAAACAGTTATAGTCTTCTTTGTCCAATCCGGTCCACGGATTGATGATTTTCTTCCAATCTGGCATTTCTGATATCTGTTTGTTTTTTTCTTACAGACAAAGATAACAATCTTGACGGAATAATGACTATATTGGTGATGACCAACATCACAACAAAGAAAAGGATGGACAGAAGAGACTTTTTGAAGAAAAGCGCCGTTCTGACGGCCGCAGCTGCGGTCCCCGGGATGGCATTCGCCCGGGAAGGCCAGGAGAATAACCAGGATTTCCAGAAAAATCGGGATATTCAGGAAACCGAAGCGGCAAAGGACCTTATAGACACTCTGCCGATGCTGCAGAACTATGCCGCGACGAGCATGGGCATCGCATTCGGAGTCAGCGCATTGGCCAACGGCTATGTGGAATACTCGGAAGACCCTGGCCTTCGGGATGCCGTACGGGTGAAGTGCGGAGGCTACAGGGTGACGGGGATGAATCCCGATGTCATGCAGGTGCGCCTGACCGGCCTGAAGCCGGCCACAAGGTACTACTACAGGATAGGTGCCGACAGGATCAGGTACGACCACGGTTACTCGATGCACGTCACCGGCAATGAGACAAACCCTGAAATCTACAGTTTCACTACTGCAGGACGGAAGGCCGAGCCGCATTTCTGTGTAATCAACGACACCCACGGAGTCAATCCTGCCTTCGAGCCTGTGATTGGTAAACTTAAGGAACTTCAGCCCTCATGCGTGGTCTGGAACGGGGATGTCTATGACAAGTGCGAGGACATCGGCACCCAGAAGGAAGTGTTCATGAGATCGCCTCTGAGCCGGAGCGGCCTGGCGTCGTCGGTTCCGCTGCTGCTCTGCCCCGGAAACCACGATTCAAGAGGGCTCGCCAACCGTCATCTGGAGAATGTATGGATGTTCCGCCAGCCGGAAGAGAGACTGCCACGGGACTGGGACCTGGGACGCAACTTCGCAGTAAGGATGGGCGATGTTGCACTTATCGGCCTGGACACCGGCGAAGACAAGCTGGACACCAATCCGTTGTTTGCCGGCCTGTTCAGCAGCGAGCCCTACAGGGAGGCACAGGCTGCATGGCTGAAAGATGCCCTGAGACGCAAGGAGATTGCTTCAGCTCCTTTCCTGGTTGCGTGTTGCCATATTCCTCTTTTCTGTTCTGACCCGAAGGAGAATCCGGGAGACCTCTACCCGGACGACACCGCCCCGGGATATTCAGAAGGCTATGCCGCATGGCAGCGGACCTGCTTCAACCTTTGGGGTCCGATCCTGCACAAGGCAGGCTGCAACCTGGTGATTGCTGCACACACGCATTGCTACCGCTACGACGCTCCGGAACCGGACCGCTGCTGGGCGCAGATTGTCGGCGGTGGTCCTTCGCTTGGCGGCGGCCAGTGTTTCCCGACAGTCATCGAGGGTGAAGTGGTCGGCAGAAGGCTGGTTGTCACCGTCCACAATGCCGAAGACGGCTCGGTTGCCGCCATACACGAATTCCGCCCGAGATAGAAGAACTGACAATGACAAAGATGGCTGCCGGTCTTCGGACTGACAGCCATCTTTTCATCTGCCGCTAAAACAGCAGCCTAGGGTTGCGGACTATTCGGAATAGTTGCAGGTCTGGATCTGCACAGGTCCGAGAAGGCCTGAAGGCTGAAGATTGGAGTCCTTGTTGAGATAGGTCGAAGTCTGGAAAGTGAATCTCTCGGCCTCTGGAACTGCTTCCTTCTCGCCGATAAGCCTGTTTCTCCAGCAGTTCACGACCTCGATTTCTACAGTGTTCACGCCCTTCCTGAGGAACTCGGTGATGTTGAGCCTGTAAGGTGCAGTCCAGACGCCTCCGGCATATTCCCCGTTGATCTTGACCTTGGCCATGACCATGACCTTTCCGAGGTCGATGTAGACATCTTCCTTTGGAAGCTTCTTCAGCTTGAAGGTGTTGGAATATGTTGCATTGCCTGAGAAGTACTTGATCTTGTAGTCGTCGCTGGTGGTCCAGTCGTAGAGGGTCTCGAAGACGACAGGAGTCTCATGTCCTCCCCTTCCGGCTTCGAAAGCGACGGTCCAAGGAGTGTCAAGAGTTTCAAGGACATTCCGGGCAGGATAGTTGCACCCTTCTGAAGAAGCCTTGTCTGTGTCCTTCCTGAAGACTATGAACGAACTCTCATAGGCTTCGAGCTGCATAGGAATCTTAACTGCACCGGTCAGGGTCCTGTACTCGGTCAGGTCACGGACTTCCTTCGTGAGAGGGTTCCACAGTTCCGGAGTCTTGCCGGTGACCCTGAAGATACCGTCGAAGGAGATTGCCTTGTCGCCCTGGTTGGAGACGAAATAGTACTCGCCGTCGGAAAGTCTCAGATGGATGAACTGCAGAGGGAGCTGCGAGTCGTCGGCAACGAAATCAGGGACGATGCCAAGATCGGCGAAGATCTGCTCGAGAGAAGCATCCTTGTAGATTCTTCCCTTGCCGTACCTGACTGAACGGGAGAACGGCTCGGTGTTGTTCTTCCACATCCTGGCGGAGATGGTCCTGACAATCTCGTCGCACTCCGGATAGCCCTTCATGCTAGGG
>JBJFDD010000096.1:0-2614 GCA_051889815.1 Candidatus Cryptobacteroides sp.
TTCGATTCGGCTCCGTATGTCTTTGTGAGCCAGAGCGTGAAGGGGAGAAAAAGCAACAACCTGCTGATTGTCCCGACTGACGGTTCGCAGATCGACACCCTCAGGAACATCTCTGAATATGCAGTCTCGAAGGAAGGTGACAGGTTGTGCGTGGTCACTGCAAAGGAGGATAAGGATTCGCTGTCGAAGCGCTCGGTCGTCCTTTACGACCTGAGCGATGACAGCTCCATGATCCTGCACGAAGGCGCTGAGGAATATGCTTCCCCTACCTTCGACTATTCCTCATCACGTCTTGCCTTCATGGTCACTGACCAGAAAGAAAAGACGGACGGTACACCGGCTTTCAGCCTCTATCTTTCCGATGCCCGGGGCTGTCGCAAACTTGTCGATGCAGCTTCCGGGAGCCTTCCTGAAGGCTGGGTCATCAGTAAACGCTCCAAGCTTTCATTTTCCAATGCATCTTCACGCATCATCCTGAACCTCAACAGGAAATTCCCTGCCAAAGATACTACCGTGGTTGATTTTGAGGCTCCCCAGCTGGACATCTGGAACTACGATGCCCAGACCCTTCCACCAATGTACAAGGCTTCACCGCGCAAGGAAAGCCTCAGCGCAGTAGTGCCCCTTGCACCAGAAGGTGAGCTCAAGGTGATCAGCCTTAACCCGAATGATCATATTCAGTACCCTGCAGGAGCGGAATCCTCCCATGCCTTGTCCGTCAACGAGGATCCCTACATCCTTCAGAACTTATTCTCGGCCGGGGACAAGTCAGATGTTAGCCTTGTTGACATTGCTACAGGGGAGCGGAGACTTATGTTTGAAGGTATTGAAGGCAGAGTCCTGCTTTCTCCTCACGGGAAGTACCTGATGAACTTTGAGTCCGGTGAAGGCAACTGGATCTGCACCAGCCTCACAAGCGGCATGAGTGTCAATCTCACTGGCTCTGCCGGAGTCCCGTTCTACAACACGGAAGATGACCATCCATGCCCGAAGATGCCTGTCGGCCAGCCTCTGTGGGTAGGAGATGATGAGTCTGTACTGCTTTGTGATGAGTTCGATGTCTGGGAATTTTCTCCTGACGGCACGGATGCAGTCAACCTGACTGGAGGAAAGGGACGTGCTTCCGATGTGGTTTTCAGGCCGATGGACTTCGTGCCGAGAAGCAATCCGCTGCTGTACTCCAATATATTCACATATCCGAAGAAAGGCCTGGTTGATTTGAGCGCGTTCTGTCGGGAAGACTCCCGCAACGGCTTCGGCTCAGTGGATGTCAACAAACCTTCGAAGCTGCGATACGAGCTTTTCAGCAAGAGTTTCTCGTCCGTGCGACGCTCCGCCAAAGGCACGACGCTCTCTTTCACGATGGGCGACTTCCGCAATCCTATGGATCTTTACGTCAGCACTTCAGGCGAAATGAAGGATGCTCGCAAACTGACTTCCATCAATCCCCAGCAGGCTGACTATCTCTGGGGCGACGTGCACCTGGTCCATTGGGAGGCCTACGATGGTACTCCGCTCAAGGGCATGCTCTTCACTCCTGAGAATCTGGACACTGCGGCTTCCTACCCGATGATGGTCTATTTCTACGAGAAGAATTCCGAGTCCTTGTTCAACTACCGTTCACCAGCTCCGAGCCGGTCTATCATCAACATCCCGATGTTCGTCAGCAACGGCTACGTGGTCTTTGTTCCGGATGTGGTCTATACTCCGGGCCATCCGGGTGAGAGCTCCTACAACTGCATCTGCGCAGGGGCGGAAGCCATGTGCCGGCAGTTCCCGTTCATCGACAGCAGCAGGATGGCCATCCAGGGACAGAGCTGGGGAGGCTACCAGACAGCCTACCTTGTCACACGCACGAACATGTTCGCGGCTGCTGGTGCAGGGGCGCCTGTCGGGAATATGACGAGTGCCTACGGTGGTATCCGTTGGGAATCGGGAAACAGCCGCATTACCCAATACGAATTCGGGCAGAGCAGGATAGGAAAGTCCCTCTGGGATGAAGGCGGTCTGGAACTTTACATAGAGAATTCGCCTGTGTTCTTTGCTCCGAATGTGAACACTCCTGTCCTGATCATGCACAATGACAAGGATGGAGCAGTTCCATGGTACCAGGGCATCGAGTTCTTCATGGCTTTGAGGAGATTGTCGAAGCCGGCCTGGTTGCTTGAATACAACAACGAGGCGCACAACCTTTCGGAGAGACGCAATTCCAAGGACCTGTCTATCAGGCTTCAGCAATTCTTCGACCATTACCTTAAGGGCGCTCCGATGCCTGCGTGGATGAAGTACGGAATACCTTCCGAGCGGAAAGGCAATTACTTCGGCTACGAATATGCCCAATAGGATAACCATCCTCAATCCGTGCGTCTGTCCTCGCGTTGCTCTCAAGGAAGTTCTTCCGCACCTTTCATCAGTGCTTTCAACTCCTTCACGCTCGGGACTTTCTTCTTGCAGTCCTTCCTTGATAGCCCGGCATATTCATTTGCCATCCCTTGGATGATTCTCATCATGGCTTCGCGGCATTCGGCCGGGTGGAGGACTTCGACATATTCACCGTAGCGGCAGATTTCCTGATAGAAGTCGTCAGTGGTGTGCAGTCGGTAGGCAAATATGG
>JBJFDD010000097.1:0-2610 GCA_051889815.1 Candidatus Cryptobacteroides sp.
CTGGAAGGTATTCTCCTATGTAACAGAAGAATACGAATCCGACACCAAGCGTCTGCGCGACTGGATATCCAATCCGAAGCCAAACGGATATGAGTCGCTGCACATCACGGTAAAGAACAAGGAAGGAAGTTTCCTTGAAGTGCAGATAAGGACAAAAAGGATGGACGACATGGCGGAGAACGGGCTTGCCTCACACTGGTCCTACAAGGGAATACGCCATGAGGCCACTCTTGACAAATGGCTTACGGCCGTGCGTCGCGCCCTGGAGAATCCTCTCGGGTCGGAAGGAGATCCGATGGCATCCTATTATGAAGAAGATGTCCTTGCGCTCCCTTCAAAGGAAGTTTTCGTATTCACACCTTCGGGAGAGCTGCGAAAGCTGCCTGAGAATGCCACAGTGCTTGATTTTGCCTTCGACATCCACAGCAACCTCGGAATCAAATGTACCGGAGGCAAGGTCAACGGGAAAGCCGTTCCAATCAAGGAAAAGCTCAAGACAGGGGATGTCGTGGAAATCATGTCGGGAAAGAACCAGAAGCCTTCGGCTGACTGGCTCAATTTCGTTGTTACGACAAAGGCACGCACCAAGATTCGCCAGAAACTGAGCGAGGCTGAATTCCAGAAGGCTGCGGATGGCAAGGAACTGCTGTCCAGAAGACTGAAGAACTGGAAGATGGAGCTGGACGATGAGACATTGGCAATCATCATGAAAAAGCTCCAGCACAAGAACGTCAATGCATTCTATGCGGCGGTCGGAGACGGTGAGATTGACGTTGCAGATGTCAAGGCATGGATTGTCGAAGCTAAAAATTCAGAGCCGGGGACATCGGATGTCCAGGAGCAGGAGAAAAAGACCAGAGGCGTTTCTTCGAACGCAAAGGGAGGTGATGACATACTTGTAATCGATGCAAAGAATGTAAGGGGCATGGACTACAAGATGGCAAGATGCTGCAATCCTGTATTCGGGGATGACGTATTCGGATTTGTGACGAGGACAGAAGGCATCAAGATTCACAGAATGTCGTGTCCGAATGCCGCAAGGCTCATGGAGGCCTATCCGTACAGGATTCAGAAGGTGAAATGGAGCGAAACTCCGTCAAGCGGCAACTTCCAGACTGGACTGAGGCTTACCGCCGCGCACGAGCCTTCCGTCATAAACGAAATCACGGATATCGTGAATACTTTCAGGGCTTCAATCCGCCAGTTCAATGTCAACGAGAACGAGCGGCAGGGCACTTATGAAATCAGCATGAAAATCGCCGTGCCGAGTAACCTTGAGCTGGACAAAGTAATATCACAGATTCGTAACCTTAAGAGTATCATTAAGATAGCAAGAACATAGAATTATGGATTTCAAGTTGGAAGAGAGAGTTGAGAAAGCCGGAAGGCTGTTCAGGGAAGGTGGCTACAACTGCTGCCAGGCCGTTGTGCTGGCCTATTGCGACCTGTTCGGGATGGATGAAAAAACCGCTGCCGCACTGTCGTCCGGTTTCGGCGGAGGAATGGGCCGGATGAGGGAAGTTTGCGGAAGTGTGAGCGGAATGGTGATGCTGAGCGGCCTGCTCTGCCCTGCCGACGACCCTTCCGACAAGGCTGGAAGAACCGCCAATTATGCTCTGGTTCAGGAAGTTGCAGAAGAATTCCGGAGCATAAACGGCTCCATCATCTGCCGCGAACTTCTCGGGCTGGACAAGAAGCCCTCTGCCGGTGCATCCTCAGTTGAAAGTCCAGTGCCGTCAGACAGGACTGCCGAGTACTACAAGAAACGTCCGTGCGAAGAACTCGTGCGCATTTCTGCAAGGATAATCGGAAAGAAAATAAAAGCAAAAGTGCTTTGAAAGAACAAACAAAGCACTTACCTTTGTGGACCAAATTGATAATAACTGAAAAAATGGACACAAGCCACGCTCACAAGGCCCACCCATGGCACGGAATCAGCCTGGGCAAGAATGTTCCTGACGAAGTCAGGGCATTTATCGAGATAGTTCCGACAGACACTGTAAAATATGAAGTGGACAAGGAGTCAGGTTACCTTTCACTGGACCGTCCTCAGAAATTCTCAAACATCGTCCCTTCGCTCTATGGATTTCTTCCGAAAACGTACTGCGGTCCGAAAATGGCGGAACTCACCAACAAGGCTCTGGTAAGGACGGACGTAGAGGGAGACGGAGACCCGCTTGATATCTGCGTTCTGACGGAGAAGGATGTCACCCACGGCGACGTAATCGTAAAAGCCAGGCCTATCGGCGGTTTGAGGCTTCTGGACCACAATCAGGCAGATGACAAGATCATCGCAGTCCTCCAGCACGATGCCGTCTATGGACATCTCACCGACATCGACCAGGTTCCTATTGACATCATCCGCCGTCTGATTCACTATTTCAGCACCTACAAGGACATCCCAGGAGAGCACACCAACCGTATGCAGTTCATCAGCATCTACGGTCCGGACGTGGCCAAAGACGTGATTGTCAGAGCCATGGCCGACTACGAGGACTACATCGCAGAGAAATAGTTACGACGTTACAAACCAAAAACTATTTATCTAAAAAAGAGGCTGACTAAAAAGTCCATAAAATGTCATCTCGACTGAGCGAAGCGAATGGAGAG
>JBJFDD010000098.1:0-2606 GCA_051889815.1 Candidatus Cryptobacteroides sp.
CGTAGGATCAGTATCCCAACTACCGCTGCTGAAGTCAGCATCGAAACCTGTGTTAATCGAGTGCTCATCAATGCGTCCGCTTTTATTGTCCGGATTGGTGACCTCCGAAGAAGCGCTGCAGATCGAATTCTCGACCTTGATTCTTGAATGAAAGACAGATGGTGTCTCGTAGTTTTTCTGTTTCATTTCCATAGGCCAAAAGATATGTTAAATTTTAGTGATTTGCGTTTATGTTGTTTTTTGTTGTTTTTACCATATCATTATAGTCGGCTCCTTTGGGAAACCGATTTTCAATTGGTAAAAATACATCTATTTTATAAAACAGACAAATATTTTTCTGTTTTTTGATAGTTTTTTCCGTTTAATCCTTTTAATCAAGCAAAAACTTTTGGGGGAAGGGGAGAGGTGAGGACTATTTGGTGTAGTATTTCGGCCAGCAGGAGAGGAGGTAGGCCTTGAGCCTGTCCTCGTGCTGGTTCGGGCAAGGCTCGTAGAAAACGGTTCCTTCCAGGCCGGCAGGCAGGAATTCAAGGTCCGTGAAATGACCCGGATAGTCGTGGGCGTACTTGTAGCCGTCCGAATAGCCCAGGTCGGCCATCAACTTGGTCGGAGCATTCCGCAAGTAGAGGGGAACAGGTCTGGACGGATTGCTTCTGGCTTCACCAAGTGCCTTGTCAATAGCAAGATAAGCAGAGTTACTTTTAGGAGAGCTTGCAAGGTAGACAGTGGTCTCGGACAGGGGAATCCGGGCTTCCGGCATCCCTATCTGGTGCACAATCTGGAAACAGGCATTGGCAAGCAGGAGGGCATTCGGATTGGCAAGACCGATGTCTTCCGCAGCCGAGATGCAGAGCCTGCGGGCTATGAAAAGGGGGTCTTCTCCGCCGTCCAGCATCCTGGCAAGATAATAGACTGCAGCATTGGGGTCGGAACCCCGGATTGACTTGATGAAGGCGGAGATGATGTCGTAGTGCATTTCCCCGTCCTTGTCGTAGGCGGCGACGTTCTCCTGGATGCAGCTGGTTACCAGTTTGTTGTCAATTATCACCTTCGAGCCTCCGGCGACTGAGGCGGCATCAACGGCGATTTCAAGGATGTTCAGCAGCTTCCTGCCGTCCCCTCCGCTGAAGCGGAAGAGTGCTTCCTTCTGGGCGACTTCAATCTTCCGTTCCCGGAGCAAGACGTCTTCGCGCAGGGCCCGCTCAAGCAAAGCATCCAGATCGCTCACTTCCAATGATTTGAGCACAAAAACCTGGCACCGGGACAGAAGCGGGGTGTTGATTTCGAAAGAAGGGTTCTCGGTCGTGGCACCGATCAGGACAATCGTCCCGTTCTCGACAGCCCCGAGGAGGGCATCCTACTGACTCTTGTTAAAGCGGTGGATCTCATCGATGAAAAGAATCGGTGCAGCGCTGTTGGAGAACAGGGAATTGCCCTTTGCCTTGGCGATGACTTCCTTGACATCCTTGACCCCGGCGCTGACAGCCGAGAGGGTGTAGAATTCCCTGCCGAGGGATTCGGCGATGATTCCGGCGAGAGTGGTCTTTCCCACACCGGGAGGACCCCAGAGGATAAAAGAGGTGAGATTGCCGGATTCGATCATGTTCCTGAGGATACAACCTTCGCCGACGAGATGCTTCTGGCCGACATATTCTTCAAGGGAATGAGGCCTCATACGCTCCGGAAGGGGAGGGAGGACGCCTGTTGGTGCTGTCTTCTCAGGTATCATTTTCAATTATTTGCAATTATCTTGTCATCAAGGCAGGAAACAAATTTGTTATACACCATAACAAATTTGTTAATAGCGTTTGGCGTTATTCAATCGGGGTCCAGTAAATCTTTTCCCCGATCCCCATGACGGAGCCTTTCAGCATCAGCCGGCCGTCCTGCAGGAACTCGGCACTGACGTTGGCCTTGATTCCGCGGGACGGATCGTAGATCTTCGTTCCTCCCCACTGCTTTTTCTCAGCATTGTACTTCAGGCCGTCGATCAGGACAACCTGGCTGTAGGGGATGTTCCTCTTGGACTTGTCGGGGTTCTTCACGTCCATCAGGGGCTTGCCGTCCTTGCCGTTGGGATGTTTCAGCCAGAAATTCTGTGCCTTGTAGGTGCCGTCGGGGTTCTTTGTGACCTTGACCTTGTAGGTCTGGTCGGCATATTCGGAGATGTAGCTGCCGATGATGGCGTCAGGGTCGGAATTCTTTCCTGTCTGGGCGCTCATCAGGCAAGCGCAGGTGAACAGGGCAAGAAGGGTCGCAATATGCTTTTTCATGTTCATTGGTATTTGATAAATGGTTCCTCCGGTGCCCAGGGGGCCGGTCGGGTTTGGCCGGGTCTTGGCACCGGAACTGCAAATCAAGCAAAAAGAATGCAATTTGCTACTGCAAAGATACTAAAAGAATGCAATTTGCTACCGCAAGGATACTATTTATGCCGATGACGGCAAAGCCCCGATTGTAGATGTGACTTGAGTATTACAATAATCCGGGCGATTTATGACGATTTTGTTGTATATTTCGCCCGGATAAGTGTAATTATTGAGAAACAACAATATTGACTGAATTACTACATTTCGTTCTGAAGCTCCTATTCAGGAAAAGGAGCC
>JBJFDD010000099.1:0-2600 GCA_051889815.1 Candidatus Cryptobacteroides sp.
AAACTCTATGAAAAGTTTGTTCTCAGTCACCTTTATTGCCTCATAGATTCTCTTTACGGTCTTTTTCAGGAAAGAGAGGTTGCGGTCATCCTTGCGGATTACCTTCTCCCAGTCCCACTGGTCGACATAGATGGAATGGAGATTGTCCAGTTCCTCGTCCGGACGGAGGGCATTCATGTCGGTGTAGATGCCCATCCCGGGACGGATGCCCATGTCGGCAAGTTTGAGACGTTTCCACTTTGCAAGGGAGTGTACAACCTCTGCAGGCCTGTCTCCCATGTCCTTTATCGGGAAGCGTACAGGCCTTTCTATGCTGTTGAGGTCGTCATTGATTCCGGTCCCGGACAGCACGACCATCGGGGCTGTAACTCTCAGGAGGGCCAGCTGTGCGGAAAGGTTGTCCTGGAACATGTCCTTTACGGACTTTACGGCCTTCTCGGTGTTCTGGACAGTGCCGAGGATGTTGGTGTAGTTTTCTGGAATGAATAGAGGCATTGGGTCTTTACTTTGTAGCGTTCGTTCTATTAATGGTGCATGAATTTCAAAATTAATTAATTTCCTTCACAACGCCAACCAGGAGATTGTTTTATTTCCATTCTTTTTCACTATCTTTCGGAAGAGACCAAATCATAACTGACAATGAAAAATTTTATCTTTCCCGCCATTGTCGTGGCGGCCGTCCTATCTTTCTCAGGAACACTCTCTGCCTCAGAAGGTTACAGAACCTACGGGATGAGCGAGCTACAGAACATCTACTCGATGGGCAACGGAAAGCTGTGCGCCTACGGGCGTGAAGGCAACATCTACCAGATTTTCGGAAGTCCCTACTCCGGTCCTTCGATGCTCGGCCTGCTGTACGAAGGTGAGACGGGCAAGATGGAAGTCGTCAGCAGAAGGACTCCCGAAACTGCAATCTGGGAGCACCGCCTGCTCGGAAGCGACGGGAAAACGGCCGCAGTCCTCCAGGACTTCGTGTCATATTCAGGAAACGCCTTTGTCCGCAGAATCAAGTCGGACCGCGAACTCAACTTCGACTGCGGGGCACTCTTCGAGGAAAGGTACAGCATCCATGCCGGGTCAATGACATTCGAGCCGGCGAACCTGGAAGGCTACAGCTCCGCCTGGAAGGTAAGCATAGCCCCCGGAGTACCGTTCTACAGCCGCTACAAGTCCCCGGGAGGCTATTCGTACTACATAGCGACCGGAGGAAATGCCAGAATCGAAGCCTTTGACGAAGATTCGAAAATGCTTCGCATCAAATCCGGTGAGGGAGAGAGTTTCATCTACGTCATCGCCTCCGACAAGGATGGAGAGGGCAGCATTCCCAACCTTGACGACAATGCCGGAACCATCGCCAGGACATCCTGGAGAAAACTCCGCCGGGAATGCAGGAAAGAATGGAAGGAATACTCCAAACCCCAGAGGAAACTGGACTTCAAGGCACTGGACAGGAAAGAGCGGAAGGAGCTGGAGGAAGCTGTGGACAACGTCGGAACGATTCTCAAATGCCAGCAGGGCGAAGAAGGCGGTGTGCTCGCGGGAATCGTCTATCACATGGTCTATGTGCGGGACCACTACGGAGTCTCAAGGGCGATGCTCGCACTCGGACATGCCGAGGAAGCCAGGAAGGTGCTCGAATTCTATTTCGACATATTCAGTGAATATGGCTACATCCGCAACGCCCAGGCAGCGGGCTGGAAAGGAATATTCCACCCTCACGAAAACGACGAGACCGAGATCACGGGCTATCTCATCGTCCAGGCTTTCGACTACTATGAGAAGACCGGGGACGCAGCCTTCATCGAAAAGATAATGCCGATGCTCTGCTGGGCAGCAGAAGCCCAGCAGAGGAACATAATCAAGGGTATGCTGCCTTTCAACGGTGACGAGACCTACATCGCCGGAGGAGTGGTTCCGCGCTCAGTGATGTACCACGGTTCTGCCGAAGCGACCCTCCTGTTCATTGAAGGCTGCAACAAACTTCTGGATTTCGTCGGCGAACGCAGCCTGTGGCCTGAAGAAAAAGTCAATTCGCTCAGGCACGACGTCCAGGAGTGCATTTTACTTTACCGGTCCAACTTCTTCGTGGACGGCAAGTTCTACCTCAACAACCCGGAGCGCGAAGAGGGCATAGAATATCCCGAAACCCGTCCGGGAGTCTGCCTCTACCCGGGCTACCTTGAGCATTACCTCGAAACATACCACTACAAAGGTCCCCTGTATTTCTGCAAGGACTGCATGGAGAGGGACATGAGCGGAATCGAGATTCCGAAGCCGGAGCGCTACAGCATTCCGTCAGCCTTCCTCTTCCCGTTCTACATCGACGCGCGCCTCTTCACAGAGGATGAGAAGGAGAGTCTCCTGCAGGAAGTCATCGACCTTTACAAGGCAACCGGAAAGATTTCCTCGCAGGACAGGATCCTGGGCTACGACTATGGAATGTTCCTATATGCCCTTGCCAAGGCCGGCAACCCCCTCGCCGACGAAGTCTACCGCAAGATGATGGACCTGAGGGACAAGACGGGAGCCTGGGTCGAATCCTATGCGGACGGAGTCGCAAGCGGCTGTCCGTGCCGCCCGTGGGAGTCAGGAATCAACAT
>JBJFDD010000100.1:0-9546 GCA_051889815.1 Candidatus Cryptobacteroides sp.
ACAAAGGAATGACTAAAGAATAATGAAGGAAGGGCTAAAGAATAAAGAAAGAAATAGAAAACGTGCTTTATTATCCTGAATGGACCCACATAATCTTTCACCGTATCCAGTACTCTCTCGGCCCCGGTAAGTCCCAGAATCTTGAGGTCCACATCAAGTTGATGGAGTAGAAGTTGTTGTTTTGCCAGGCTATGATGACAGTGCCGGTGTATATTTGGGTGTTGACTTTGAAGCCTTCGCAGTTGTCGGAGCGAAATACTGCATCTCCCGGTCATCGCCGGTGTACCCGGGCTCGCCCTTCATTGTCTCTCCGTTCTTTATCCAGTGGGAAAGCTTGTCTCTGTACGACTTGCGTTCCGCTTTGCCCTTTGTGAAGCGCTCCAGCTCGACAAATGTAATGAATATTGTCGGTGGCACAAACTCTCCGGCGTGGTTTTCTACAAAGCCTACATGATTGAATAGCCTCACCGTCCTTTGCAGGATTCCCGGAACTTCTCCAGGACTTCCTTCATTTCTGCCTGCAGATATGCCATTGCTGCCTGCTCAATATCCCCGGGTATTCCCCACAAGGCTTCTGCGATGCTGCCGGTGATGGCCCCGAGGGTGTCAGCATCCGCGCCCAAGGCAACTGCCTGCCTGACGGCATCCTCGAACCCCGTAGAGTTCAAGACTATCCACAATGCGACCGGAACTGTCCCCTGGCAGGTCTCGTCGAATCTCCCGGCATATTCAGAAATGTCTATCCTGAATTCACCAGGCTTGCTTGAATAGTACCCCAGTGCTGGCTCAAGTGCCTTGAATATGCTGTCCTTTTCCGGGACTTTGTCTCCTGATTCCGCGGACAGCATCCTGCAACCGTAGATTGCCGATGCCACGGCCTGGGCGCCGATGATTCCCTGTTCGTGGTTGTGGGTGCATTCGGCGGTCATCCGGGCATGTTTGAGTATGTCCTCCATGTCGCTGAACCACCAGCCGACAGGACTCACACGCATTGCCGAGCCGTTACCGAAACTGTTGTACGGCTTCGGGTCATCACTTGCCACCCATCCGGCGAAGCGGCCGCCATAGCCGCCCATCGGACAGGGGTATTTGCGGCACCAGCGGTGGATGTAATTGCCGTAGTCTTCCGAGCCGTTGAGCAGGGCATCTGCCACTGCGATTGTGCAGATTGTGTCATCAGTAAAGCTGTTCCTGTCGGAGAACATCTCGAAGTTGTAGTCATCCGTAGGATTAAATTCCCAATGGCTTCCGGCTATGTCGCCTATTATTGCTCCTGACATGATTCTTGAGTATGGAGGGTTGAAATATTGCTTGTAATTATGTATGAATTTTACGCAAAGTTGCAGTTTTATTTTGAATTATCACTGTTTCCATGAGTGAATATTACTCAAGCAATAGCAAATTTCGGGTATTCTTCATAAAGATGTCACCTTTTCTATCTTTGTCCTGTTATATTTGCGGACTTGTACAAGAACCGGAAAGTTCAACAAATAAACACAAAAAAGAAATGGAAACTATTGAAGGAGTTCTTGCGATAGCATGGCTTATCGGAATCACTTGCGTGCTGCCTGCCCTTATTGTCTGGCTTGTAATGCGCAAGAAATCAAATGACACCAACAGGCGCACGGAGATAATCATGGCCGTCCTGGAAAAAAATCCGGAGATGGATGTTGAAGAGTGGCTGGAGAAACTCTCCCCGAAGTCTAAGATGCTCAAGGAAAAATTGCTGGCAAAACTGGTATGGGGCATTATCCTTCTTGTAATCGGAGCTGTTTTCATAGGCTTCGGGATATATCTTCTGTGCAGCCACAAGGGCGGTTCCAACGATGCTGCGACCAGCTTTGCAGTGGGAGGTTTGATTGCCTCCGGAGGAATAGCACTGATGGTGAACTTCATTGTGGGAAAGAAATACCTCGCAAAGGAGATTGAAGCTGAAGAAAAGCAGAAGACTGGAGAATAGTTGTGACAAGAGACCAGTTCATAGCGCATGTAAAGAGCCACCAGAATGCTTTGAGGAGCTATCTGCTGGCTCTTTGCTCGGGGAATATGGCGGAGGCTGATGACATCGCCCAGGAGGCTTTGGTCAAGGCCTATCTTGCGATAGACAAGTATGTGGACAGCGGAAAGTTCAGGGCCTGGCTGTTCAGGATAGCACATAATGTTTTCCTCAACCACGTTGCAGCAAAAAAGCCGACTGTGGACATGGAAGAAGCGGAAGGACTGATGGCGGCAGATTCTGCAGATGCGGGTTTCGAGCATCAGAAGTTGTATCGTGCCCTTTCCGTTTTACCGCCCAAGGAAAGGTCCGCCATTACTCTTTACTATATTAACGGATATTCTGTCAAGGAGATAGCTACTATCACCGAAACATCTGAAAACTCTGTAAAGAAGCAGATGTCCCGTGGCAGGGAAAAACTGAAAGCAACACTGGAACCATGACAAAGGATAATGATTTGGAAAAACTCTTCGCATCGGCGGTGAGGGAATTCGACGACAACGGAAGATTCCTGGAACAACTCGACCAGAAGTTGGAGAAGGTAGAATATGTCAAGAGGATTCAACAGGAGCAGAGACAGGCCTGGAGGACCAATGTAGTGCTGACTCTGGTCTCCGGAGCGTTGAGCCTGCTCGCTGCCTTTCTTCTTTTCCCCCTGCTCCCTTCTGACTTCCAGATCCTGCAGGCTATTTCCGGCATCAACCTTTACATCCCCATCAAGGCCAAACTCCTGTCCATAATGCTGATTGTGGCCCTGACTTACAGCCTAGTTTTCAGCATACGCTCCATCCGCCGGGACCTGGCTGGGCACCAAACAATTTGAGTGCATGAATATGCTGTCGCATGTCCCGAGTCCGATTCTGGTTTCTCCGTAACGGCTATTTTGCCAGGTTCCCGGTGACGAAGTCGCGAATCGCTTCCTTCAATTCCTCCGAATCCTCCGTGTCGAGGATCTCAATCTGGTCGGCAAGACCGAGGTAGAACCTCCTCACGCCTTCCAGGCCGTGCAGGCGGGTGTCCAGGATCCAACTATCCGGGCTCTCCTGATAGAGTTCCTCTTCGGGCAGGTTCTTTGCATCGGAATATTCCTCGAGGAGGCAATTGAGGGCGGAGATTTTCATCCTCATGCGTATGTGGTAATTGACATCCGGGTCCACCCAGCGGAACACGTCTGCCTGGCCTTTCGCAAAGGGATGGTCATATGTGGAATCTTCCACCACGATGTCCTCTATCCTTGAGAGCCGGAACTCCCGGCACGACTTCCTTTCGATGTCGTAGGCCCAAAGGTTCTCATTGTTGTAAACCAGGTTGATCGGGACCACAAAACGGTCGCCGACGGAATTGCTGTTGCCGCTGGCATAGTTCTTCAGGACAACTTTGCGCTTGCCGTCGATGGCTTCGTTCAGGGTCAGGATGAACTGCTCGACCTTACCCACCCTGCGAAGTGCCATCAGGCGTTGCTCCTGGGCGTGCCTCTGCATCTGTCTTGTCTCTTCCCCTTCGCGGACGTACACGCATCCTTCTTTCCAGGTGTTGTCGGTGTAGAGTTTCGCTATTTCATATTCAGAAGGCTTGACAGTGAACCTTATCGCGTCATGGTCTTCCGTAGGGGAGATTGAAACGCAGCCCCTGACGGTCGGCTTGAAGTAGAGTTCCAGCTCGTAATTGAGGAATCTGCAGTACGAGTCAAGATCCACGGGCTGCGGAACACTGTGACCCAGTTGATTGTACCTCTGGTAGTTTACACTCTGGTAGTTGTCGCGGAACCAGGCCATGTCGGCTTTCAGGCCGTAGGTCTCGCTGACCAGGGGATCACCGGCATCGTTGACTCCGAGATAGACCGTGCCTCCGTCCCTGTTCATGAAACCGCAGACAGCCTCGAGCACCTGCCCGCGCCCCTGCAGGAAGAGGTCCGGCTTGCCGTCCTTGTTGTGGAAGACGTAGGAGGACTTGAATTCGACGTTCTCGAGTTCCCCCTTTCCGTACTTGCCTCCTCCCTTCCTGATGTCTCCCTTGAAGTGGTCGCCGACTCCGAGAAGGTCACATATCTTGTGCCTCAGGCTGTCGGTCGAAGCGTTGAGGTCATCCCTGTTGATGATGGAGAGGGTATGCGCCATGAACAGCCTGGACATTTCACGGCCCTTTGCGCCATCCATTCCCCGGATGAGCTCTGCGGCCTGGCAGATGTCGCTGGTGGAACCGAGGGCGGACAGGATTGCAAGGTCCTTCTTCTGCTCGTCCGTCAAGTCCTGGTTGTCCGCAATCGGCCGGGCTGCAAGTCCTTCTGCCACCCTCAGGCACTGGTTCAGGTAGTCTGCCCTGTGCAGTATCTGGTCTCGGCGGCATTCATCTCCGGCAATGTTGAAAAGGAAAACTGAAGCCAGCAGGTCCCGGTAACGGACAGTCGAGTGGCTCTCCCTTGAGACGGAAAGAATTTGTGCAAGCTGCCGGACAATCTCATTCTCGGGGCTGTCGGGCTGGGCATCCCCGGACCCTGCCTCCAGATTGTCCATTGCGGTTTCCAGATCGGCAACAAAGCCGGCCAGGGCATCGTCGCCGTCGAATCTGTCATAATTGTCGCCAAAGTCGAACGTCGCTTTTGCCATATTGATGAACAAGGCCTGGCCAACCTCTTGAGGGGGAAGGGCATATGCGAAGACACAGTCTCCAATTTTCATGGTACCGTCATCTATCATCAGTCCGCCGTAGCCTTTATCCGACAGCAGAATCATCCTGTTCTTCTCCGGAGTGCTGCCCTGGAAGTGGCCTATGACCTTGGCCTGGAAGACCCGTTTGCTGACAGAATCCTTCTTCGCCAATTGCTTGCAGTAACGGGCATAGGCATTCTTGATCGAGAGGACAGGAGGCTCATCTTCATCCAGAAGTACCGCTCCTTCGATGTAATCGTCATCGCACAGGTATGCTACGAGGTCTTTTGTGTATATCCCCTTGACAAGCTCCTCGGATTTGATGTGGCAGACTCCTTCGTGTTCGATGCCCAGGGGCTCGCAGTCCAGGGCGGGCGCGGAACCATCATTTCCCACGATGCGTATGACCCTGACGGAATATTCATTACCCTTTTCAAGGGTGTCCGACTTGCCGCCCCGGTTGATTCTGGCGGTTTTTGCCTGGGACAGCAGGAAATCTCTTGCGAACCCATCAAGTGCTTCTGCATCATCCTTTTCCGAGGCTTTCAGCTTTTCGTCCCTAAGGTTCCTGGTGAAGACTTCCAGCATGTCGCCGTGGTCTGAATATGAACGGATGCCTTTATCGAGCGCGGGTGCCGAGGAGATGGTGATGACGCCATCCTGTACGCAGACTGAGCCGGCAGAGTTGATGGTGACAGGAGAAAGCCTGTCATGCTTGTTGAACTTGGCATTCTCGCAGATGTTGTAGGCAAGGATGTCTATGTTGGAAGGTGTTTCCAGAAGCGATAGCGAGTAGCCTGGCTTGACCATTGAATATGAGCACGCTTTGACCGCCGCCCCAAGCAGGTTCTGGACGCCGGCCTGGAGGTAGCTGAGATATTCGAGAAGCAGCATCGTCTTCCTGCGGATCTCGTTACGGGACCTTGTCTCGCAGAGAAGAATGATGCATCCGGCGGTGAGCATGGCTGCTTTAGCCAGGCTCTGCCTTTCCTCCGGAGTCATCAGCCGGCCTTTGCTCCCGATGGCCCTGCACAGGTCTTTTTCATTGTCAGAAATACGGCTGAGTGTTGTGGCAAGAGCAAAGTCCGTCATCTCCTTGTTGGCTTTCAAGGATTTGACTGCGTTGATGAAACTGCTGAAACCGTTGCTGTCGGTTTCTTGGTATAGTTTTTCAAGTTCGGTGCTTGTCATTGTGTGTTCAGTATTCGATGGCTTTGTACTTTGGAACAAGGATTTTCATCAGTACCCAGGCAATCAGGTAGGCGATGCCGCAGAAGCAGAAAATGATGAAGTAGCCGGCCGGTTTGCCTTCGAATCCCAGGAACCTGAAGGCCGGACCGGCATTCTCGGCATAGGTGAACAGGTTGCCGGCGACCTTCTGGATGATCATCGAGCCCAGGCCTCCTGCCATGGCTCCGATTCCGGTGATTGTGGCGATGGTGCTCTTCGGAAACATGTCACCGACCGTGCTGTACAGATTGGCCGACCAGGCCTGATGCCCGGCGGCAGCGATGCCGATCAGGACTGCAGGCCACCAGGGAGAGCCCAGGCTCATTCCGAGCGGCTGTGCCAGGAGGGATGCGATAGGGAAGAACGCGAAGATCAGCATCGAAAGCATGCGCCCTGAATATGGATTCATCCCCTTCCGCTCCACCAGCAGCTTCGGCAGGTAGCCTCCGAAAATCGACAGGACAGTCACGATGAGATAGAGGGTGAAAATCAGGACCTGGCCCCGGAGAGATGTCGCAGGGGCATTGAACTGGTTGCTGAAATAGGACGGTGCCCAGAACAGGAAGAACCACCAGACGCCGTCGGTGAAGAATTTCCCGACAATGAATGACCAGGTCTGCCTGTACTTGAAGCACTGCAGGAAAGAAATTGCCTTTCCGGATTCGTCCGCGGAATACTCGGAAGCATCCTGTACGTCATCCTGTTGGATGTACTCAAGCTCTGCCCGGTTGACGTGCCTGCTATTTTCAGGCTTGTCGTACATGAATATCCAGAAAAACATCCAGATGAAGCCCATGCCACCGATGATGATGAAGGACATCTCCCAGCCGAGCTTGACTGCCAGAGGCGGGATGAGCAGCGGAGCTGCCAGGGCACCGACGGAAGCCCCTGCATTGAATATCGATGTGGCGAAGGCACGGTCTTTCTTCGGGAAATACTCAGCGGTCACCTTGACTGCTGCCGGGAAATTGCCGGCCTCACCGAGGGCGAGGATGCCACGGCACAGCAGGAACAGATAGACCGAAGTCGTACTGACAGCAAGAGCAATGTCGCTTCCGGCCTCCAGACCCTTGAGGGCGGTGATGCCGGAGACTCCGTCGGTCAGATACACGGTCGCAAGACCGCAGCCGGCGTGCATGCAGGCTCCCAGCGACCAGACTGCGATAGAGATGAGGTAGCCTTTCTTGGTACCCATCCAATCCACGAACTTCCCGGCAAACAGGCAGGCGATGGCGTAGAAGATGGAAAAGAAGGAGGTTATGGTCCCATAGTCGGCATCGGTCCAGTGGAATTCCGGTTTGATGAATTCCTCGTAGGTCAGCGAAAGCACCTGGCGGTCAAGATAGTTCACGGTCGTCGCAACGAAGAGCAGGCAGCAAAGCCACCAGCGCCAGTTGGTCATCAGTTTCTGTTGTGTTGTGGTCTGTGTCATATCTTTTGCGTTTGGTTGTCTGCGGTTCGGCTGCGAAAGGGTCATCTCACCCGGCTGATGATTGCAAGGGACTCCCGGCAAAGTCCTGTGATAATTGACCAGTCTCCGGCGGTGATGACATCCTTTGGAAACAGGTTCCCGCCCATCCCCACGCAGGTCACTCCGGCTTTGAACCAGCCCCTCAGGTTCTCTTCGGTGGGCTTGACCCCGCCGGTTACCATGATCTGGCTCCAAGGCATCGGGGCACGGAGCGCTTTGACGAATCCTGGGCCGAGAACATCGCCCGGGAAGACCTTGCAGATGTCGCAACCAGCTTCCTGGGCAGCCCCGATTTCGGACACTGTTCCGCACCCTGGACAATAAGGGATGAGCCTCCGGTTGCACACCGGTGCGATTTCCGGGCTGAAAAGAGGACTCACAACGAAGTTTGCACCGAGCTGGATGAAGAGGGCTGCCGTCGGGGCGTCAACGACCGATCCGACCCCAAGAATCATTCCCGGGAGTTCCCTGACTGAAAATTTCACGAGTTCCCCGAAGACTTCATGCGCGGAATCTCCCCTGTTCGTGAATTCGAAAGCCCGGATACCGCCATCGTAGCAGGCCTTCAGGACTTTTTTTGAAATCTCAATGTCCGGATTGTAGAAAACCGGGACCAAGCCGGTCTCCTTCATGGTCCGCAGGACCTCCAACTTGCTGTATTGTGCCATAATCGTCCAAAAATGTCATAAATCGGGTCCGGGGTTATCTCTGGACCCTTCCGTTGGTGTTGCCTTTCGCGAGGCTGAGCACCTCCTCCTCGCTTGCCAGGTTGAAATCTCCGCTTACTGTGTGTTTAAGGGCAGAGGCGGCAACAGCAAAGTCCAGGGCGGCTGCCATGTCTCCGGAATATTTCAGCATGCCGTGGATCAACCCTCCGGCGAATGCATCCCCGCTGCCGACCCGGTCAACAATCGGATTGATGTCATGGCGCGCGGACCTGCAGAAATCCTTCCCGTCAAACATCAGTGCCTTCCAGCCGTTATGCGAGGCTGAGAAAGACTCCCTCAGGGTGGACACGACATACCTGAAACCGAATTCTTCCTTCATCTGCCTGAATATCCTCTCATACCCGGCCGCATCGGTCTTACCGCCTTCCACATCGGCATCCGGCTTGAAGCCGAGGCATTTCTCGGCATCCTCCTCATTGCCTATGCAGACATCGGCATATTCCATCAGGGGACGCATCACACTGATTGCTTTTTCGCTGGACCAGAGTTTCTTGCGGTAGTTGAGGTCGACCGAGACGATGACTCCGTGGCGTCTTGCCGCCTCGCAGGCGAGCCTGGTCAGAAGAGCTGCCTTGTCCGAGAGTGCCGGGGTGATTCCCGACCAGTGGAACCAGGCGGCGCCTTCCATGATGGCGTCAAAATCGAAGTCTTCAGGGTCGGCTTCGGCAATCGCCGAATGGGCACGGTCATAGATGACCTTCGAGGGACGCATGGAGACTCCTGTCTCTGCATAGTAGAGGCCGATGCGCTCTCCGCCTCTTGCAATGTAGTCTGTCCTCACACCGTACCTTCGGAGTGAATTGACTGCAATCTGGCCTATTTCGTGCGTAGGAAGTTTGCTGACGTAGAAGGAGTCATGGCCGTAGTTTGCCAGGCTTACCGCAACGTTGGCCTCTCCGCCACCCGGAATGACCCTGAAAGAGTCAGTCTGGATGAACCTGTCATTGCCTCCGGGGCTGAGCCGGAGCATGATTTCTCCCAAGGTAATCACTTTTGCCATATTCCTGGATGTGGGTGTTCTGATTCTTGAATATCATGAATATGAGTAATCTCTGCAAATTTATAATAAATCCAGTGAATTCGTGCCCGTTCACGGTAAATATTTTACTATCCGGAGTTTGTTGATTATCTTTGCACAGTTGCACTATTAGCATGGCAGGGCAGAAGATAACCATTTTCGATGTGGCCGAGAAGGCCGGAGTTTCCAAAGGCACGGTGGACCGTGTCCTCCACAACAGGGGAGAAGTTTCCCGGAAAAGTGAGGAAAAGGTCCGCAATGCAATAGAGGAACTGAACTATGAGCCCAACCTCTATGCTTCCCTGCTTGCCACAAGGAAGAACCGTGCAATTTCATGCATACTTCCCGGCTACACTCCGGGGGAGTACTGGGAGAAAATCCACGAGGGATTCAAGGCCGGAGGAGAAGTTGCCGCCTCATTCAACATCGGGACCAATGTCTTTTTCTACGACCAG
>JBJFDD010000101.1:0-2542 GCA_051889815.1 Candidatus Cryptobacteroides sp.
GTTTTTCCTGAGGAAGCTCCGCAGGTATGCCTTCCAGAATCGATTCCTGAAATTGTGTCATAAGTCGTTATGAAAGTTTGGCGTTAATCTCATCCATGATTTCCTTTTCCTCTTCCTGAGCCTTTGCTGCAAGTGCATCGGCCTCGGAAACAAGAGCCTGTGCGGCCGTTCGGTCATTCAGGGAAGCTGCATTTATCTTCACGTTCAGCCATGCTCCCAGAACTGCTGCACGGGCAGCAAGCGTGCCTACTCCGGCATCGGACACTGAGTTCGGATTGCCTTCGAGAGCCATTGCCCTGACAAGCGGAAATACTTCTGCTGCTGCCTTCATGGTCTTCAGCGGCACCTGTGTGGCATAGAGAGTCGCAGCTTCGAGTGCATCGGCCCTCGCAGCCTTCTCCTGGTCCGTCCCCTTAGGCATTCCGAGGGCCTCCATTATGCGGTTGAAAGCCGCAGTGTCCTCGTCAACGAGTCTGAGAAGCCTTCCGAGAATTTCCTGTCCGGTCTCAGCCCAGTCAGAAAATTCCTTCCAACGGTCATCCCAGCCCGGTTTGTGCGAAGAAAGATTGGCAACCATTGTTCCCAGAGCTGCGCCCAGAGCTCCCATGTATGCGGATACGGAGCCGCCTCCCGGAGCCGGCGACTCGGAAGCCGTCTCATAGGCGAAGTCCTTGCACTTCATCCTGACAAGTCTCTCTTCAGAAGCAGCCTTTTCCTCATCAACCATCAGATACTCAATGACTTTCTCCTTAGGATTGAATGGTTTCAGATCGTCCAGTCCCATTGATTTTATGGCAATCTTCATTATCTCCTCTTCGGAAATTCCCGTTGACCTCTGCTGTTTCCCAAGGAAATATTTACCTGCATCAATCAATGTCCTCTTCGGCACGAGTCCCACTATTTCGGTGCCGGTGACCCTCAGGCCCCTTGCCTGAGCTGCCCTGCAGACTTCTTCGAAAGCCTTGTGGAGAGGAGTGGCATTGATGTCCGTTATGTTCATCGATACCTGTGCGATTCCGTATTCGTCTATGAACCAGCCAATTGCCTTGCAACCCTTGAGTGTGCCGGGAATCATGACCGTCTTTCCGTTCTCGTCCTTGACAATTTTCCCGGTAATCGGATTGCCTTCTCTTTTCGGACGGCCCTTCTCTCTGACGTCGAATGCGACTGCATTGGCACGGCGTGTAGAGGTCGTGTTGAGGTTGAAATTCACGGCAATCAGAAAATCCCTTGCTCCGACGTTGCTCGCTCCTGAGATGGCTGCCCTTTCGGTGTATTCTCCCGGGCCGAAATCCGGCATCTTGTCCGGATCTGTCATTTTCTGAGGCAGGGCCTCCCATTCTCCCTGACGGCATACTGCAAGATTTTTCCTTTCGCTCCTGTATGCTGCCGCCTCATAGCAGTAGCATGGGATGCCTAGTTCCCTGTATATCCTTTCCGCACATTTTCGTGCAATGGCGGCGCACTCCTCAAGCGTGATTCCCGAAACGGGAATGAAAGGCAGCACGTCAGTCGCACCTGAACGTGGATGCGCTCCATGGTGTTTGCGCATGTCAATGAGTTCTCCTGCGCACTTGACTCCTGCAAAAGCAGCCTCGGCAACGGCTTCAGGCGAGCCCGTGAAAGTTACGACAGTGCGGTTGGTCGCCTCGCCCGGATCCACGTTCAGGACCTTTACTCCGGGTTTTTCGCATTCCGCCTCTGCTCCGCCTCTGATGATAGCTGCGACGATGGCATCTATGACATCCTTGTTGCGGCCTTCGCTGAAATTAGGTACGCATTCGATAATTTGTTCCATAATGTATGTCAGGATTTATGTGTTTTCAAAAATTATATAAAGATAATCCCTTTAGGGGAAACTGCAAAATTATTCGTAGATTTGTGGCCTTATATTACAATAATCCATCACCAATATATCCTGAAGAAAATGAAACATGCCTGGTCTGTCCAGATACTCTCCGCCCTTATCCTGTCACTCCTTTCATGCAGCGGACCTTCCGTCCCGGAGGGGGAACCTGCAGAAACAGACACTGTTGCTGAATTCCATCCCGGCGAGGGCCTCCCTCCGACGGACACCCTCGAATGCGTCGAAATGAAGGTCAAAAACGGACAATTCTTCTCCACGATTCTTTCCAAAGCCGGCTTGGATGCCAGAGCTTCCTACGACATATCCCAGGCGTGCGCGGAAGTTTTCGACGTGAGGAGTCTTCGCGTAGGCAATTCATACAGAGTGTATTACACTCCTTCTGACCATCAGCCTCAGTATCTGATATATGACAGGGACAAAGTCTCGGGCGTGGTCTTCACTCTTCAGAAACCGTTTATGGCCTGGATCGTTTCGAAGGAATTGACACTGGAGCGCCGCTATGCCGATGTGACTATCCGTTCCTCGCTTTGGAACGACATGATTGATGCCGGAGTTTCTCCTCTTCTGATACTCTCATTATCAGATATTTACGCATGGACCGTGGACTTTTTCGGTCTTCAGAAAGGAGACCGTTTCCGCGTCCTTTACGACCAGAAGACCTGCGAGGGGCAGGTG
>JBJFDD010000102.1:0-2527 GCA_051889815.1 Candidatus Cryptobacteroides sp.
CATATGGAAGGGTGTCATATCAGGATTCGGCTTTCCAGACAGACTGGAAGTTTGTCTATGAAGACGGGAAATCCATCCTGGTCAACAAGACAGAATTTCCGGATTCGGTTCTTCTCAAGATATCCGACAACGAAGCAATTACCATCAAAAGTCCTTTCACTTTCACCTCCTTCAAGAATATCCCATATGTCCAAATGGGCAAATAGCTCAGACTAGGACCAATTCGGAAGAACTCATCATTCAAGTATGTGCCAAAGTATCTGCGATAATTGACATCAGGCCAGTGAAATCAGGGGGTCAAATAGCCCCTGCGTAAAGAGCGAAACTCCCTGCCGTCAGATGCGACGGCAGGGAGTTTCCCGATTGCGGAGCACAGCCTGCTCCCTAGTACCCGAATATGTCTGTCAGGGTCAGAGGAGTGACCTTGCCGAGCGAATTGATGAATTCGGTGTCGTAGCCGGCAGAGTTGCCAAGAAGGCCATAGGCATAGGTACGGCCCTTGACCCACTTCTGCTGGGTAGCCTTGACATCCTCCAGGGTCATGCCCTGAACCTTCTCGAAGACAGCCTTGTCACGATCCTCGCTCAAGCCCAGGTCCTCGAGATTGAGGTACTCGTTGAGGACTGAAGCACCGGTCGTTCGAGAGGTGCGGATGTTCGACAGGACGCTGGTCTTGGCGATTTCGAATCCTGATTCGGACTCCGGCATGTTGTTGATGATGTCATCGAAGGCCTCGACTGCCTCCTTGAGCTTTTCGTTCTGGGAAGCGATGAAAGCATAGAAAGTGTAGCAGTCATCCTTCAGCGCAGGAGTGTTCATGAAAGCCCTCGCTGAATATGCCAGGCCGCGAGCCTCCCTCATCTCCTGGAAGACAATGGCGTTCATTCCGCTGCCGAAGTAGTTGTTGTACATCAGGATGTCGGCATCGTTGGCGACATCGAACTTTTCTCCGCGGTTGGAGTACTGGATGTAGTAGAACTGGTTGGCATTGTAAGGAGCCAGGAAGACCTCGCTCTGGTCGTACTTCATCTTGGCTGGAATCTTCTTTGCAAGAGGCTCGAGCGGTCCGGAGACCTTATGGTGCTCTGCGACGGTGGCCTTGGCAGCAGCCTCATCGGAAGGACCGTAGTAAAGGACATCGTGCTGCTTGGTGTAGAGGCTCCTGACCAGGCCGAGAAGGTCCTCGGAAGTCAGGGAATCGATCTGGCCGTCGGTGAGAGTGGTCTCCCTGATGAAGTCCGGTCCATAGAAAATATAGTTCTGGAGAGCGGCGAAGCAGGCTCTCTGGTTGAGCTTGGAGTCTGCCCTGTCCTTCTTGATGTCGGACTTGAGGCTTGCAAGGATTGTCTCGTCTGGCTGGGCATTGAGCACGAGATCCTCAACGATGTCAATTGCCTTGCCGATGTTCTCGTCAAGACCGTAGGCTCCGATGAAGGCCTGGGTGTAGCCGGCACTGAGCATAGGACTGCAGGCAAGGGCGTACATCTCCTTCTTGATCTGCTCGGCGCTTCTGGTCGGAGTACCGAGATAGTCAAGGTACTGGAAGGCCAGGGAAATCCTCGGATCATTGTTCATACCCATGTTGAAGCCATAGCTCAGGCGGGTGATGTCATTGATTTCATTCTTCTTGTAAAGCATCCTGACACCGTCTGCAACTGAACTGACGGACATTTCCTTGCCGAAATCGGTGAAGACCGGCTCGATAGGAGCGACTTCAATGCCGCTGATCTCATCAAGGAAAGCGCTGCGCTTGTCGCGGTTGGTCTCGATCGGAGTGATGGCCGGGGCGGCAATCTTGCGGATGGACTTGTCGGTGCCGATCCTCTTGAATGCAACAACATAGCTGTCGGCGCTGAGGTAGTCATTGGCCCAGTCGACAACCTGCTGCTTGGTGATTTTCTGGATTCGCTCCATGTCGAGGGCATCGTCCTTCCAGTCGTGACCGTTGATGAATGAATTGACATAGGTCATTGCCCTCTGGCCGTTGCTCTCGAGCTGGCGCATCCTGCTGCGCTTGATGTTGTTGACAGTTGACTGGATGAGTGAATCGTCGAAGTCGCCGCTGCGGAGTTTTGCAACCTCTTCCAGCATCAGGTCGCGGGTCTGCTCAAGAGTCTGTCCCTGACGAGGAAATCCGACCAGAAGCATCTCGCCATAGTCGGGCCTGGTGTAGAGGAAAGCCTCGAAGGCACCGATCTTCTGCCCCTGGACAAGGTTGATGTCGGCGATGCCGGCAGAACCGTTGTAAAGTACCGAACTGGCGATGTCGCCCACCTCGCTGCGGAGGATGTCGGAAGCTCCTGGGGTTCTCCAGCCTATCATCACGAATTCTGCATCAAGGCCGTAGACGTTCTTCTCGACCGGAGAGGTGATTGGCTGCTCGTTTTCATATTCAAGCATCTTGATGTCGGGGTTCGGCTCCCAGTCGCCGAAGTATTTCTCGATGGTGGCGACGAACTCGTCAGGGTCGAAGTCTCCCGAAACGCAGATTGCGATGTTGTTAGGGACGTAGAAATTGTCCCTGTGG
>JBJFDD010000103.1:0-2526 GCA_051889815.1 Candidatus Cryptobacteroides sp.
GGCCTCTGCTTCCGTAGCGTTTCCTCCTCCCCTCCTGCATCCCTGGCTGAACAGAAGGGCAGCCAGGGCAAGCGCAAGTATTGTGACAATAATAGTTGTATTCCGTTTCATTTTTCAAAAATAGCAAATCCGCGGCTCAAATCAAACTCATTCCTGGCACTTGTCCAAAAAACAAGGGGAATGACTATCTTTGCAGCATGAACAGTTTCAAAGATCTCGCGCAACTGCGCCGCAGTCACAGGCAGTACACCCAAGAGCCTGTGAGTCAAGAAGAATTGGAAACAGTCCTCAGGGCCGCCCTGATGGCACCTACCGGCAAGGGACTCAGGAAATGGTCTTTCGCCGTCACCTCCGACAGGAGAAAGATTGAAGCGCTTTCCAAAGTACGGACCCATGGTTCGGCATTCCTTGCAAGCGCTCCGACCGTCATCGCAGTGATGGGCAGTCCGGCAGAGCAGGACATGTGGATAGAAGACGGTTCTATTGCCGCAGTCTCGATGCAGTACCAGGCAGCGGACCTCGGGCTGGGCACCTGCTGGTGCCAGATAAGAAGCAGGGAAAGCTCTGCAGAAGGCGTTTCCGCCGATTCCCTGGTCAGGGAGATTCTCGGCATCGGAGACGACAAGTCGGTACTCTGCCTCATCGCCCTTGGACACCCTTCCGACGAGAGGAAACCACAGGACGAAGAATCCCTCAGATGGGAACAGGTCATCCATGCAGATTGAGCCGGTAGCATATTTCCGCTCTCCCTTCCCGACCAAATTCGGGATTCCCCGCCAGGCAGGCCTCGCCCCTGATCTGGAGGGCAGGATAGTCTTCGAGCCGAAGTACCGGAACGCCGATGCGCTGAGGGGACTTGAGGACTTCGACTACATCTGGCTGATCTGGGAATTCTCCGCTGTCAGGAACTGTGGCGAAGAAGATTTCCAGCCGACAGTCCGTCCTCCGAGGCTCGGAGGCAACGAAAGAGTCGGAGTCTTTTCAAGCCGTTCCCCCTTCCGTCCCAACCGTCTAGGACTCTCTTCCGCCCGAATCGAAAGGATTGAATTCAATGCTCTCGATAAGGATGGGCAACAAATTGGTCCTGTGATACATGTGCTCGGAGCAGACCTGATGGACGGAACCCCAATCTTCGACATCAAGCCCTATGTGACCTACACTGACTCCCACCCCGGTGCAAAATCAGGATTTGTGGACGCAAAAACCTGGAAAACGCTTGAGGTAAACATCCCTGAAGGCTTGTGTCCCAAAGACTTGGACATAAAAGTCCTTAAAGAAGTACTAGCCCAGGACCCCAGACCGGCGTACAAGACCGATCCGGACAGAGTGTACGGAATGGCATTCGGCACTTATGACATCCGCTTCAGAGTCCGGGACGGAGTGCTTGAAGTCGTCGGCATCGCGAAGTCTTGATTGTCCCGATAATATTCGCTATTTTTGCTTTTTACACTCAAAAAGACGAACATTTTGGCAAACGACAGCAAACCCTATGCTTCACTGGAAATCGTCCCTCCCCTCACCGGCATTTCCAAAGAGCAGCTTATAAACGACATACGACCATTCACAGAATTCAATCCCAGGTACATCAATGTTACCTGCCACAGGGATGAGATTGAATATGTCCAGCAGGACGACGGAACTTTCTCCAGAAGGCTTGTCCGAAGACGGGTCAGCGAGACCGCAGTCTGCGGAGCAATCCAGACCGAACTGAAGGTGGACGTTGTCCCGCACATCATATGCGGAGGAGCCTCGGCCCAGCAGATAGAGTTCCAGCTCCAGGATTTCAAATTCATGGGAATCTCCAACGTCCTTGCGCTCAGGGGCGACTGCCTGACCGGCGAAAAGCGATTCAGCCCCGCTCCGGGAGGCTACTCCCACGCGGACGAACTGGTCAGGGCCATCAGGGACTTCGAAAAGAAGAATGACTGCGAAGGTTTCTTCAGGATCGGGGTAGGAGGCTACCCGGAAAAGCATTTCGAGGCACCAAACATCGAAACCGACATCGAGAACCTCAAAAGGAAAGTGGATGCCGGTGCCGACTACATCATCGCGCAGATGTTCTTCGACAACAGTGTGTTCTATTCCTTTGTCGAAAAGTGCCGTGAGGCAGGCATAACCGTACCGGTCATCCCGGGAATCAAGCCGATTTCGACCTACAGGCATCTCCAGCTCCTGCCGGAGTCCTTTTCCATCGACATTCCGCGCGAACTTTCCTCCGAGATCCAAGCCTTCAGGGATGACAAGGAAGCGATTTACCGGATAGGCCAGGAATGGGCCACTGCCCAGTGCAGGGACCTTCTCAGGAACGGCGTACCGGCCATCCACTTCTACACGATGGGCAAGTCCGCCAACATCATCGGCATACTAAAAGAGTGTTTCTAGACAATGGCTGACATCAGAGATCTTCTCCGCGAAAGGATACTCATCCTGGACGGAGGCATGGGCACGATGCTCCAGCGGCACTCCCTTTCGGGCAACAGCGAGGAATTCAACCTGACCCGGCCTGAGGTCATCGCAGACATCCAT
>JBJFDD010000104.1:0-2526 GCA_051889815.1 Candidatus Cryptobacteroides sp.
ATGCAGGCGCCTTCACCCGCGTTCCGGTCTTCACCAACTACCACCGCTGGGTGGGCTGCACCACAGGAGCTGACGGCAGCAAATACGACCCAGACTCCGAGCGTATCCTCCAGAACGCAATCAACAACGGCTTCTCGATGCGTCACGATGCCTTCGGAATGAAGCATTACTACATGGAATGGGAAAGAGGCTTCATCGCTGCCAGAAAATACACCGTTCCCGTACTTGCCGAAGGCGGATGGGTCAAAACCTCCCATGGAGGCTCCATTTCGAGCGACGGCTATTCCAACTACGCGGATGTCCGCAAAGGAGAATACGAAGAAGCCGCAGGAGCCTGCGTGAACATGATGGACCTGCGATACAACAGCGATGTCCAGAACTCAGAAACCTGGTCATGGTTCAATGAAGGCTTTGCCTATATGCAGGAATTCCTCAGGGAGGGAGTGTACAGGCTCTGTCCATACATCCTCTACCTGCCTTCAAACGCTGCTGCCGGCTCTTCCGTTAAGGTACGCTCACGCTGGCAGAACCTCGGTAGGGCCTATTGCCCGACCAATATCAGACAGTGGGAAGGTAGATATGCACTTGCCTATGCCCTTCTTCGTCCGGACGAGAGCGTAGCCCATATCTTTGTGGACACTGACGCCGACATCTCAAAAATTGTCAAGGGTTCAATCCAGAATTTTGACTCAGCCATAGACCTTTCCGAGGTCAAAGCCGGAAAATACACCTGGGCCACTGCAATTGTCAACACTGAAAAGGGCAATGTTCCGGGAATAGAACTCTCTGTGAAAGATGCCGACCTCACAGCTGACGGATGGCTCAGGCTCTGTGATGTCCTTGTTAAATAGGAGGAATTGAATTGAGAAGAATTGAACATATATTTGCTCTTGCGGGGGCTCTTGCCTTCGCCGGCTGCCAGGGAGAACTGGAACTGCTGCCACACGAGGTAAACGATGTCGTAATATCTGCGATTTCCGAATCGGGAAGCGGCACCAAGACCGTTCTCGACGGAGTGAGTGTGCTCTGGAACCCTTCCGACAGGATTGCCGTGTATAACGGACATGCCGTTGCCGAATTCTCGACTACAATTGCCGAAAATTCCGCAAAAGCGGATTTCGTGACCTCAGACCTCTCGTTCGAGCCGGCTGCATCATATCTTGCAGCCTGTCCTTATTCAGATGAACTTGCGTTTTCTGACGGGAAGGTGTCCGTCGAGATACCTTCGGCTCAGACGGCCCGGGCGGGCAGTTTTGACCCGGCTGCAAATATAACCGTGGCAAGCGGCCCGGGTGAAGGACTTCAGTTTCGCAATGTATGTTCATATCTCAAATTCTCTGTGCCGGATAAAATGAACGACCTCACGAAGGTCGTGCTGTCTGCCAACGCTGGAGAGACTCTTGCAGCTAAGGTTAATGCAAATTGTGAGGACGCATCCTCCGCTTGTGCAACAGGGACGTCCTCCGTTACGCTCAAGGGCGATTTCGAAGCAGGAAAGTCATATTACATTTCAGTCCTGCCAGGAACTCTTTCTCAGGGTTTCACCTTGAAGATGACCCGATCCGGAATCGTTTCCGAAATGATCACGACCAGGGCTTTCACCTTCACAAGGTCGCGCAGCGCAAATATCGGAGAACTCTACGACGGCAGGTGGAAGGTTGCCCTCGGAGGCACGGCCGTTCCTGAAGGAAAGTCTGTCATCCTTTCTCAAACCCTTGAGAATGAAAATGTTTTTGCCTGCTATGAAGACCTTAATGCCGGTTCCCTGACTTTGAAGGTACTTTATGAAAACCTCTATATCTCGACCGAAGGAGGTACATTCACGGACGGCAGTCCCGTTCCATGCACAACCGTGGAATCCCCGGCATCCATCTCCATACCTTCCGAAGGAAAATACAGAATAGTCCTCGACAAGGAAAATTCCAGCCTTGCCATTTATTCTGAGGCAACGGATATTCCCGAAAAAACCGTACTGTTCAAAAGGACGGCCGGGGCGGCAGATGACAATTGTTCCCTCGTAGTGAACAAACTGTGGATTCTTGGATCGAAGGTCTATTACAACGGTTCCAGACCAAAGGGAGAGCCTTATGTGCTTACCCAGAGCCTTGCGAATCCGCGCCTGTTCGTGTACAGGGGAGAGACTCTGAAGACTGACAATATTAAATTCTCAGTCAGCGACAATTGGAACAATGAGTATGCTTTCGGAAGCAGTTCCACAAGGGATGCAGTTGCCAAAGTTGCTCTTTCAGAAACGTTCAGCCCACTGTGCTCCGGACAGGGCCTCAACCGGTATTCATCTTTTGAGATTCCGGAAGGAACAAACTACATCGAAGTGTTCATCGGCAATGCATCCTCTGACGAAAACGAGAATGCCCTGGGCAAGACTTATCTGCCTGAGGGTTCTTATGTCCGCTTTGAAAACCGTTCCGAAAGCAGCACCCAGGGCAGCGGGGGCATTGGCGGAATTGTCGAGGTGAACGTTGAACCCGACAATGAAAAGATACTCCACAACCCACTCTCCGGCTG
>JBJFDD010000105.1:0-2502 GCA_051889815.1 Candidatus Cryptobacteroides sp.
GGCGGTAAACTTTTTCATTCTGCAAATATACTGTTTTTTGCCGGATATTGCCCCCGGGCTTCTTCCTGCAAACAGGAAACTTTGGCTTCTAAATAAAACAGGGGTGACGGCCGAATCTTGCACCGTCACCCCCGAAATCTTATGACGAGGTCCTGCTAGAAGAACTCTTCGTTGGTCGTGTTTTCTTCGACCGGCTTAGGCTCAGGATTTCTCCTGTCCCGGAAACTGCTTCTGCGGTCGTCGTGGCGTTCGTTCCTGCGCTCTCCGCGGTGGTCGTTGCTTCTGCGGTCTCCTCTGCGGTCGTCACCTCTGCGGTCATCGCGACGGTCACTCCTGCGCTCGCCTCGGTCACCTCCGCGCGGTCTGCGCTCAGGTTCGACATATCCTTCCGGTTTCGGTTCGAGAGCCCTCATCGAAAGCCTCATCTTGCCGGTCTTCGCATCGATTTCAAGAAGTTTGACATCGACCTCCTGACCTATCTGGAGCACATCCTCAACCTTCTCGGTCTTGTTCCATGCAATCTCGGAGACGTGGAGAAGTCCTTCCTTGCCCGGGAGAATCTCTACGAATGCACCGAATTCAAGGATGGAAACAACCTTGCCATGGTAGGTCTGTCCGACCTCAGGGACTGCGCATATTGCCTGGATCCAATCGTAGGCCTTCTGCATTGCCTCTGCATCATTTGTGGCAATGTCAACGACGCCCTTGCCGTCAACTTCGTCAATTGTGATGACCGCACCTGTCTCGGCCTGGATCTTCTGGATGGTCTCTCCGCCCTTGCCGATGACTGCACCGATGAATTCCTTGTCAATTTCGAAGGATTTGATTCTAGGAACGAACGGTTTGTAGTCCTCGCGCGGCTTGTCGATGCACTTCATCATTTCACCCATAATGTGCATCCTGCCTTCCTTGGCCTGCTGGAGAGCCTTGGCCAGGACGTCGTAGGAAAGCCCGTCCACCTTGATGTCCATCTGGGTGGCGGTGATACCGTCCTTGGTACCTGCAACCTTGAAGTCCATGTCTCCGAGGTGGTCCTCGTCGCCGAGGATGTCGGTGAGGATGGCGTAGCGGCCGTTAGGGTTCTTCTCGTCGGTGATGAGTCCCATTGCGACACCTGCGACAGGCTTGGTGATCTGGACACCTGCATCCATGAGGGCGAGGCAGCCGCCGCAGATGGAAGCCTGTGAAGAAGAACCGTTGGATTCAAGAATATCTGAAACCACGCGGACTGCGTAAGGGAACTCCGGAGCCTTCGGCATGACAGCCTTGAGGGCCCTGAATGCAAGGTTTCCGTGGCCGATCTCACGACGGCCGACTCCTCTCTGTGGCTTGGCGTCTCCGGTTGCGAAAGGAGGGAAGTTGTAGTGGAGTACGAACTGCTGGTCATCCTGGATGAGGACTTCGTCAGTCTGCTTCATGTCCATCTTTGTCCCGAGGGTCACGGTAGCTAGGGCCTGGGTTTCTCCACGGGTGAAGATTGCTGAACCGTGGGCGCAAGGCAGATAGTCGGTTTCGCACCAGATAGGACGGACCTCGGTGGTCTTGCGTCCGTCAACCCTCAGGCCTTCGTCGAGAAGTAGGTTGCGCAGGGCATCCCTCTGGTCATTGCCGAAGTAGCGGTTGATCATCATTTTCTTTGCCTCAAGTTCCTCGTCAGTGAGACCGAGGGATTCGATGCATTCAGCCTTGATGGCCTCGAAGCCTTCCTCTCTCTGGTGCTTCGGCTTTGCGGACTTTGCGAGAGCGTAGCACTTGTCGTAGCAGAAATCGTGAATCCGCTTCTTGAGGTCCTCATCTTCTTCGTCGTGAGGATAGTCGCGTTTGTACTTGTCGGTTCCGAGCTCTGCCATGAGTTCCTTCTGGACGCGGCAGTGCTTCTTGATCTCTTCGTGGGCGAACTTGATGGCACCGAGCATGACCTCCTCGCTGACTTCATTCATCTCGCCTTCAACCATCATGATGTTCTCTTCGGTTGCTGCGACCATGAGTTCGAGATCAGCCTTCTCCATTTCCGAGAAGGTAGGGTTGATGCAGTACTGTCCGTCAATCCTGCAGACCCTGACTTCCGAGATAGGGCCTCCGAAAGGAAGGTCGGAAGTGGCGAGGGCGCAGGAAGCTGCAAGGCCTGCAAGGGCATCAGGCTGGATGTCCTTCTCTGCAGAGATGAGAGTTACGTTGACGAATACCTCGAGGTGGAAATCCTCAGGCCAGAGGGGCCTGATAGGGCGGTCGATGAGACGGGAGATGAGGATTTCGTAGTCGGAAGACTTTCCTTCCCTCTTCATGAAACCTCCCGGGAAACGTCCGGCAGAGTAGAATTTTTCCTTGTAGTCAACTGTGAGCGGCATGAAATCGGTGCCTTCCTTCACTTCCTTGGCAGCACAGACTGTGGCAAGAAGCATTGTGTTGCCCATTCTGACAACAGCGGAGCCGTCAGCCTGCTTTGCAAGCTTGCCGGTCTCGATTTCGATTACCCTTCCGTCGGATAATTCGATTTTCTTG